>CAURRL010000123.1:0-4554 GCA_963526895.1 uncultured Campylobacter sp.
AAAATTTAAGGCTAAAACGGCAAATTTTCCCATCAAATTTACCGAGTCAAATTTGCCGCGCAAAGGCCGTAAAATTATCTTTGGATAAATTCTTTATATCGGTCGCAGGCTAGCTCCGGCTCCATTTCGCACGCTTTTTTGAGGTATTTTTCGGCCGCGTTTACGTCCTCTTTGACGCCTCGTCCTTGCGCGTATAGGTTGCCTAGGTTGTAACATCCGCCGCCGTTGCCCATCTCGCAGGCTTTGGCGTAAAATTCGCTAGCTTTTGCGTAGTCTTGCTCGACGCCGCGCCCGTTTGCGTAGGCAAAGCCCAAATTTGAGCAACCGGCCTCATCGCCCATATCGCACGCCTTTGCGTAAAGCTGGGCGGCTTTTTTGCTATCCTGCGCCACGCCGCTTCCGTTGTCGTATAAAAAGCCCAAATTTGAGCAGCCTGCGCCGCTGCCTAGCTCGCAGGCTTTTGAGTAGAGCTCGGCCGCCTTTTGATAGTCTTGCGCGGCTCCTTCCCTAGCGTTATCGTATAAAACTCCAAGCTCGTAGCAGCTTGCGCCGTTTCCATCGTCGCACTCCTTTTGTAGCGCGTTTATATCGGCGCCGACAGCCAAAACCGAAGCGGCGATTAGCGGTAAAAATATCTTTTTCATCAAATTTGCTCCTATTTAAATTTGCTTTCGCATTTTACGCAAAGCGAGCTTAAATTCGGGCGACTCGGTCAAATTTACGGTTCAAATTTGACGTAAATTTGAGCTAGCGCCGTAAAGAGATGGGTCTCGTAAACGTAGATAAAGGTGGCAAGCGGGCGATTGCGACTTGCAAATTTGAGAGCGAATTCGTCCTCAAATTTGACCCGGTTTATTTCTCTGCTATGATTTTTACGATCTCGCAGACGACGTTGCTAGCCGCGCGTAGCGATTTTACCGGCAGGTACTCGTAGATGGAGTGAAAGTTGTGCGCGCCGGTAAAGATATTCGGGCACGGTACGCCCTTTTCCGAGATGACCGCGCCGTCGTAGCCGCCTCGCATCGGGATGACTTTTGGCTCTATGTTTAGCCGAGCGTAGGCCTGCTTGGCCGCGACGACGGGTAGGCTGTTTTCGCCGTCCGCTAGGTAGTTAAATACGTTTTTGTAGCGGTCTTTTAGGCTGATTTGAATTCTGTGAGCGCCGTAAATTTTAGCAAACGAGTCGGAAAGATCTTGTAAAAACGCCATGCGCTGCGCGTATTTTGCCTCGTTAAATTCGCGAACGTCGAGCTTTAGCACGGTCTTTGCGCTGTTGCCAGATAGCTCCTTGACCCAGTAGTAGCCCTCGACGCCGTCAGTGTATTCGGGTGCTTCGCCGCCGGGTAGCATCGAGATAAATTTGTGCGCAAGTAGTAGTGAATTTACCAGCTTGCCCTTGGCGTTCATCGGGTGCGCGGACTGCCCGACGAAGGTCACGACCGCGTCGCCGGCGTTCCAGTTTTGGTAAATCAGCTCGCCGATGCCGCAGCAGTCCAGGCAGTAAGCAAAATCGGCCTTGATCTCCGAGACGTCAAGCGCCTTGGCTCCGCGCAGACCTTGTTCCTCGTCGGGTAAAAAGCCAAACGTCACGTCGCCGTGCTCAATCTGCGGGTTTTGTATGAAAAACTGCGCAGCGTTTACGATGGCGGCGATCGCGGCCTTGTCATCCGCACCTAGCAGGCTGGTGCCGTCAGTGACGATGAGGTCGTCTCCGACGTAATTAGCAAGCTCTGGGAATTCGCTAAGTTTTAGCGCTATGCCTAGTTCTTTATTTAGCGTGACGTCGCCGCCCTCGTAGCGCACGATTTGCGCTTTCGTGTCGTTTTTTTGCTCCGCGCTCGTATCAAGGTGCGCGAAAAACGCCACGGACGGCAGCTTTTTGGCGGAATTTGACGGCAAAACAGCCGTAGTTATGGCGTTTTCTCGCCTTTTTATATTTTGCAAGCCAAGCTCCTTTAGCTCGCTTTCTATCAGCTTTGCTAGATCGTGCTCGGTTGGGTTTGACGGCATCACGCCCGCCGCGCCCGCCTCGCGGTTTGTCGTTGTGTTGATCTTCGTGTAGCGTAAAAATCTCTCGACTATGTCCATGTTTGCTCCTAAATTTGAGATAAAATTTATGAAATTATACTATCTTTTAATTAAGCTTAAAATAAAATTTTAATATTTTCGGCAAGTTTAAAATTTAATCGGTATAATTCGCAGACTAAATTTAAAGGAGCAAAAATGCGAAATTTACGCTATGTGAGCGACCTTTCGGACTTTTATCAGGTGTTTTCGGCGACGCTGGGCAAGATGGCTGCGGTGCAAGGTAGATTTGCTGATATCGTCGGCAACCTCGACTGGAACGTGGATTTTGATCGATGCGAGATAGCTTTCGGCGATCAAATTTACAAGATACAGTTTATCGGCAGCGAGTCAAACATGAGTGACACGTGGCTGTGGGGACACGCGAACGTAAATAACTTTGGCGAGGAGGTGACGCGGTTTTCGGCGGAGGTGCTAAGCGCAGGGCTAGAGTGGGGTTTGCAGGCTTTTATCGAGCCTAGCTTTGAGCTGGATGAAACCTTTAACGGCCATACGCTGTGTATCACAGCGTGCGGAGTTGCTGACGAAAATTTATGCTACTACGGCTGCAGACACGATAACGGCTGCGCGTTTGTAGCGATCATGGATGCGCCGGATTTGCTTTTTGAGCCTCTTAGCGCGCACGAGTTTGTTAAAATCGCAAGCGGCTGCATACAAAATCACGACGTCGATCATAAAATTTTCATCAAAAGCTTTTTGGAATTTAACGGAGTCAAATTTAACGAAAATACCCAAAAGGGCGGATTTTTTAAAAAAGCCAAAGACGAAATCGTAGCTAAATTTGACAAAGAGCTTTTGATCAAATTTGACGATAAGGGTAGGATTTCGGGATTTAAATACGAATTTTAATTTGGGTAGTTTGAGCAAGGCGATGAGCTAAAAGCTCACCGCCTTAAATTTTACGAATGGAAGTGAAACTCGTCCGGGTGATCGAGTGCGTAGCGGAATTTCTCCATATCTACTTTTTTATCCCAGATCGAGATGATTAGGCAGCCTACGGCGTTGCCGCAGAGGTTTCCGACCGCGCGCATCTCGGACATAAACTTATCCACGCCAAGTAGCACCGCAACCGTAACGACCGGGATACCTGCACTAGGAAGCGCGGCAAGCGTACCGGCAAGTATGATAAATCCAGAGCCCGTGACGCCGACAGCGCCCTTGCTCGTTACCATCAAGATGACTAGAATTTGTATCAAGTGCTCGAAGGTTAGCGGGATACCGAAAGCTTGAGCGAGGAAAATAACGCTAAGCGATAGGTAGATGTTCGTGCAGTCGAGGTTAAACGAATATCCAGTCGGTATGATGAGTCCGACCGCGCCCCTGTGGATACCTGCGGCTTCTAGCTTTTGCATGAGCGGAGCTAGCGCGGTCTCCGAGGAGCTCGTCGCAAATACGATCAAAACTTCTTTTGCGATGAAGCGCATAAATTTAAAGATATTGACCTTTGCAAAGTAGCAGATTATGCCAAGAACGACGAATATAAAAAACAAGCTCGCAAACGCCATAACGAAAAGTAGCTCAAGCATACCCAAAAGCGAGTTAATGCCAAATTTGCCGATCAAAAACGCCATCGCTGAAAATGCCGCAACCGGGCTAAATAGCATCAAAATCGTAAGTAGTTTTAGCACCCAGTGCTGAACGATTTCAAGCGGTCTTAGGATTTTCTTTTTATAGTCGTGCTTTAAAAACGAAATCGCAACAGCCGTCACGATGGCCAAAAATAGCACTTGAAGCGTGTTTGATTTGATAAACGGATCAAGCAAATGCACATAAGGGAAAATGCCGTCTACAGGCACTGCGCCGCGTAAAATATGAAGCGTATGCGCTAAAACCCCGCTGTTTGCGTCGATATTTGAGGCTTGGCTCGTAAATTTTTCTACGCTAGAGGCGTCAAGCTGCGTGTAGTCAAGGTGCATATCGTGACCCGGCCTTAGCGTCTCGCCAAAAATTATACCAACGGCAAGAGCTATGGTGCTAACGACCTCAAAGTAAATAAATCCTTTAAGTCCGATAGAGCCTAGTTCCTTCATGCTCTCAAGTCCGATGATGCCTGAGACGATCGTGAGGAAAATGATCGGTCCGATGAGGGCTTTTAAGGCTTTGATAAAGTAGTCGATGCCCGGCTTGCTCGCGATGCCTAGATCGGGGAAGATCATGCCAACCGCGATACCGGCGACGATGCCGAAAACCACCCAAAACGCTAGGTTGGTAAA
Source organism: uncultured Campylobacter sp. (assembly GCA_963526895.1). Taxonomy (GTDB): domain Bacteria; phylum Campylobacterota; class Campylobacteria; order Campylobacterales; family Campylobacteraceae; genus Campylobacter_A. Next base: position 4,299 of record CAURRL010000123.1, read on the forward strand.
CATTCTAATAAGAAAAGGTTTTTGCGGTTTTGCCGCGTTTGAAACGCTTGGGTTCAAGAGGTGTCCTTTAAAAATTATTAAAAAGGTATTTTAACAAATAAATTTATATAAAAAGATAAAATCGCGGCGATTTTTGGTCAAATTTTACCCGCCGCCGCAAATTTTATCAAATTTTACAAACTCTCTAAAATTTCGATCGAGTTTATCTTATCGCCTTGTCTGACGCTATCTAGAGTCTTTAGGCTCGCTTCGTCCA
>CAURRL010000124.1:0-4540 GCA_963526895.1 uncultured Campylobacter sp.
ATCCCGGTCATCGCAGACGGCGGACTAAAGTACTCGGGCGACGTGGCTAAAGCCCTAGCCGCAGGCGCTAGCTGCGTGATGGCGGGTAGCTTGCTAGCTGGCTGCGAGGAGACTCCGGGCGAGGTGATAACATTCCAGGGACGCCAATATAAGGTCTACCGCGGTATGGGCAGCATCGGCGCGATGACGAAAGGCAGCAGCGATAGGTATTTCCAAGAAGGCACCGCGCAAGATAAACTCGTACCGGAAGGCATCGAGGGTCGCGTACCGTTTGCCGGCAGTATAAAAGAGGTCGTACATCAGCTAGTGGGCGGCCTACGAAGCGCAATGGGCTATATGGGCTCAAAAGATATCAAAACCCTTCAGGAAAAAGCTCAATTCGTTGAGATTACGAGCGCTGGATTAAAAGAGAGCCACGTTCACGACGTCGTCATCACGCAAGAAGCCCCTAACTACAAAGTCAATTAGTGCTAAATTTAAAAACCGGCAAGGTAAAATTTGACGAGCCGCTCTATCTGGAGAGCGGCCGAATTTTACCCGAATTTGAGCTTGTCTACGAAACATACGGCGAGCTAAACAAAGATAAAAGCAATGTCATCGTCGTCTGCCATGCGCTAACCGGTAGCCACCACGCCGCAGGCAGATACGAAAACGAGCAGAAATTCGGCTGGTGGGACGCGCTCGTGGGCGAGGGCAAGGGCATAGATACGAGCAAATTTTTCGTCATCTGCGTAAATATCCTCGGATCAAATTTCGGCTCGACAAATCCCCTCAGTATCGAAAAAAGCACGGGCAAGCAGTATCGTTTGCGCTTTCCGGTGCTAACCATCAGCGACGTCGTAAAGGCGCAGATGAGGCTTTTTGAGCATCTAGGAATAGAGAGAGCGCATGCGGTCGTGGGCGGCAGCCTAGGCGGCATGCAGGCGCTTTGTTTTGCGATCGAGTTTCCAAATTTCGCCAAAAATGTCATCATCCTAGCCAGCACCTATCAGAGCAAAGCATGGGCGATCGCGTTTAATAAAATAGCGATCGAGGGCATACTGCGCGATCCGGGCTTTAAAGACGGCCAATATGATGAAAACGACATCGCCGCGCAGGGGCTAACAGGCATGGCTCTAGGACGCATGGCGGGGCACATCAGCTTTCTATCGCCTAGCTCCATGGACTCCAAATTTGGCCGCAACTACGTCGAAACCGACGGTCTTTACGAGCTTACGGGGCGGTTTCAGGTCGATCGATATATGGAGTACAACGGCCACGGCTTTCCAAAGCGCTTTGATCCGCTGAGCTACCTTTACATCGTAAAGATGATGAATATCTTTGACTGCACGCGCCACTACGACGACCTCGCGCACGCTCTTTTGCCTATTTGCGCAAAGGTTACGCTGGTCGCATTTAGCGGCGATATGCTGTTTCCGCCAAGCTGCATGCGCGAGATGCACGAGACGCTGCAGGATATCGGCAAGGCGTGCGACTACCACGAGATAGATAGCGACTACGGCCACGACGCATTTTTGGTCGAAGTAGATAAATTTGAAAAAATCATAAAAAAGGTTTTAGATGAGTGAAAATTTAAGCGAGGATTTTGAAAGCAAACTCGCCAAAGCAAATGAAATTTTAAAACAGCTAGGCGATGAAAATTTGAGCCTAGAACAAAGCGTCAAGCTGCATAAAGAGGGCAAAAAGCTACTCGAGGAAGCAGACAAGATCCTGCAAAACGCAAAGCTAGTGGTAAAGGATGCAGACGATGAATAACGCGACCGCAGCCGTTTGCGCCCTGCAGCTGCCGACCCAGCCCATGAGCGAGTCGCGGCTGGATTATTATTTTAGGATTTGCGCCGATGAGGGCGCTAGGCTCGTGGTGCTCGGCGAGTACGTACTAAACAGCTTTTTTAAAGAGCTTGAGCTCATGCCAAAAAGCCTCATCAAAGAGCAAAGCGAGCGCAAAAAACACGCGCTTGCCGCGATGGCGCAAAAATACAATCTAGAAATCCTAGCCCCGCTCGTACTACCCAAAGGCAAAGGCTTCATCAAAGTCGCGGCGAGATTTAGCCCCGCGTCCTCGCGCTTTTACGAGCAACAGATCCTTATGCCCTACCCGCACTGGAACGAGGCGAAATTTTTTGCCAACAAGGCTGAAGGCGAGCTAAATTTGCCCGTCTTTAGCTACGAAAAATTTAAAATCGGCGTGATGTTTGGTTTTGAGGCGCATTTTGACGCGGCATGGGCGTATATGGCGCGCAAGAAAGTCGATGCCGTCGTAGTTCCTACCGCATGCACGTTTTTTAGCGAGTCGCGTTGGGAGGAGCTGCTAAAAACACGCGCCTTTACAAACAACGTCTACGTCCTGCGCGTAAACCGCGTCGGCAACCACAAGGCCGCAAGCGGCGAGCAGTGGAGCTTTTACGGCGATTCGATGCTGATTAGCCCGTTTGGCGAGGTGGTTTCGCGCCTAGGCAAAAACGAAGAGATGATGGTAGCAAAACTCGAAAAAACCGAGCTCGCACAGGCTAGACACCTATGGGGATTTTCCCAAATTTTACATAAAAGACTAGGCTAAATTTAACTTTCAAGCGGCAAATATGGTCAAATTTGCCGCCGTTTCATCTGCAAATTTTGCCGATTAATTTAAATTTAACCCTCCTCAAATTTAAATTTACCATCCAACCGCCGCTCTCTACCTCCAAATTTAACGTCACAATTCAAATTTAATCCTGTAAATTTGAATTTTATTTTTCACCATCCCTAGCCCGATAAAACCACTACTCTCAAGCCAAATATATCCTTTAATATTACTAATAAATTATAAATTACACCTTCATTTAAGCTTATTCTTTAAAGTTAAGTCCTATAATAACACTAGCTAAAATAAATTTAATCTAAGGAGGACGCCAAAAGACGCCAATAGTAATAAAGGTATTTAGAGTAGAGTCGTAAATTAAAGATTTACAAGTAATAGCTAAGTAAATTTAAGGAGAAGCTATGAAAAACTCAAACGTTTCAAGAAGAGATTTTGTTAAGTTAAGTATGGTAGGTGCCGGAGCTTTAGCTCTAGGCGGAGTAAATGCGCAAGCAGCCGTTAACGCTAAAGACGTCAAATTTGACGAAGAGTGGGACGTAGTAATCGTTGGTTCCGGTTTTGCAGGACTTGCAGCCGGTATCACAGCAGCCGAAAAGGGCAACAAAGTCCTAATCCTAGAAAAGATGGGACGCGTCGGCGGTAACTCCGTTATCAACGGCGGTATATTTGCCGTTCCAAACAGCGATAAGCAAAAAGCAGAAGGCATCAAAGATAGCAACGAGCTATTTATCAAAGACTGCCTAAAAGCCGGCCGCGGCCTAAACCACGTAGAGCTAATCGACACCATCGCTACTCGCGCTCAAGACGCATATAAACTAACTCTAAAATGCGGCGCTAAATACATAGATAAAGTTACTCACGCAGGCGGACACAGCGTACCTAGATCGCTTCAAACCGCTAACGGCTCAGGATCGGGCATCGTTCAACCGATGGTAGAATACTTTAAAAACCTACAAGGCTGCGAGCTAAGACAAAGAGCTAAATTTGACGAGTTCGTCCTCGGCGAAGATGGCGGCGTAGACGGCGTGATCATCAGAGAGGATTATAAATTTGATCCAAAGAGCCAAAAAGACGACGCCGAAAACACTACCGGAACTAAAAAAGTTATAAAAGCTAAAAAAGGCGTAGTACTAGCCGCAGGAGGATTCTGCCGCGACGTATTCTTTAGACAAGTCCAAGATCCGTCTATCTTGCCTACCACAGATAGCACCAACCACCCGGGCGCAACAGCAGGCGCTATGAAAGAGGCATTTAGGATCGGCGCAACTCCGGTGCAGCTAAGCTGGATACAATTCGGTCCATGGGCATGCCCTGACGAAAAAGGCTTTGGCGTAGGCTCTATGTTTAACGTAAACGGAAGCTTCCGCTACGGTATCTCAGTCGATCCAAGAACCGGCAAACGCTATATGAACGAGCTAGCAGACCGCCGCACCCGCTCTCAAGCTATGTTTAAAGTAATCGACGCAAAAGCCGATATCTATCCGATCAACTTCTGCGATAGCGATGGCGTAAAAAATATGGTCATACCTGAACACTACACTAAACCGCTAGAATCAGGCGTACTAAAGAAATTTGAAACCCTAGACGAACTAGCCGCGGCTTATAAAATCCCTGCCGCAGAGCTTAAAAAGACAGTCGAGAGATATAATAGCTTCGTTAAATCGGGCAAGGACGAGGACTTTGGCAAACCTATGGATAAAACCACTACAAACGGCGTAGACATCTCTAAACCGCCATTCTACGCTATGCGCGGTACGCCAAAACTTCACCACACTATGGGCGGTATCGACATCAATACCAAAGCCCAGGTCATCTCATTGCAAACCGAGATGCCTATTCCTAGATTATTTGCCGCAGGCGAGATCACGGGCGGCGTACACGGAGCTAGCCGCTTAGGTAGCGTGGCGATAGCTGACTGCTTAACGTTTGGTATGATTGCGGGAGAGAATATAGGCTAAT
>CAURRL010000125.1:0-4458 GCA_963526895.1 uncultured Campylobacter sp.
AGCTTTTTTCTTATTTTTTCCATCAAGCGCTTATGGATCTGCGATATCCTGCTCTCGGTGATCTGCAAAATTTCGCTGATCTCCTTTAGGCTCAGCTCCTCGTAATAATAAAGCTGTACGATGAGCTGGTCACGCTCCTCAAATTCGTTTAAAATTTGAGCTATCTTTTCTATCAAATCCTCTTTTTCGATCCGCTCTAGCGTATTTTCCTCGCTCATTAGCTCCATTTGATCGTCGATGTTTAGGACGGCGACGACTGCGCTCACGTTTCTTGCTTCGCTCACTTTTTCTATATCGACGCCAAGCTTGCTTGCGATATACGCATCGTCTGGCTCGTGCTCAAATTTATTAAAATACTCATCCACCAAAGCCTCGATAGACTTTACCAAAGTGCGGTCCGAGCGGCTAACCACATCAAGCCCGCGTAAAAAATCAAGCATCGCGCCGTAAACTCGCTTTTTCGCGTAGCCCCAAAACGAGTCGTTTTGCTCTTTGTCGTATTTTCTGGAGAGCTTCACCATCTCCTCAAGCCCAGCACCGATCAGGTCGCTAACGTCGATATGAGCAGGCAAGCGCTCCTTTAGCCTAAAAGCCATCGCGCGAAGAGCAGGCATATAGGCTAGTACGATGTCGTCTTGCTCTTTTTTTATCGTCTGGGCGTATGGATTAAGCGGCTTTTGCATTACTTTCGTTGCTCTTATTTAACGTTTGTTTTATCAGCATATTTTCGCTGGCGAGCTTGTTTAAGAGATTATCTATTCGCTTTTCTCTAAGGGCTAGTTCGCCGATAAGATAATCAGCCCTCTGCTCGTATAATTCCTTATCAAACCGCCTTTTTAGCGACGATCTGGCGTCTAAATAATTTATAATAACCACGTGTACCAAAAGATAGAAAAAAAACGTAACGAGAAACGTATAAACCAGCATATCTATCGGGTCGCTCAGCTTTAACGCCGAAAATGTCACACCGATGAAAAATCCGCAAACCGTAAAAAATGCTATAAAATTTTCCGCTCTCAAAGTAAAATCCTAAATTTAAAATTGCTCCATTAGCCGCCTAAAAAAGCCGCTAAAGCTATTGTTCGTGCTTGGATTAAGCACTTTTTGTTCCAATCTATAAAGTAGCTTTGACGCCACCTGCTCAAGCTCCATGCTCGCGGCATCATATCTGCTATCGTCAGTAAAAAGCGTGCGCTGTTTTATGCTACGAGAGACGTTTTTATCCTCGCTGATAGCGCCCAAAAACTCCAAATTTAACGGATTTTCGATATTTGCCCTAGCTACCTTGCGCACATGCTCAAATATCCTAACCGCCTCTTTTTCACTCCTCACCATGTTAAAAAGCATCAGCAGGTTGTCTTTATTTTTCGAGGTGATTTTGATGACGGCATAGGCGTCGGTTATCGCGGCGGGATCGGGCACGGTGACTACTATAACCTCATCTGCCGCCTCTAAAAACAGCTGCGTGTTTCCGCCGATGCCAGCGCCCGTGTCGATGATGATAAAATCAAGATCGTCAAGGCTCGATGACTCCTCGAAAAAGCGCTCGTATAAAAATTGGTTGTTAAATTTAAGTATCTCGTCTCCGCTCTCGCCAGGAATCAGCGTCAAATTTGGCTTTACCTCGATCAAGATATCCTTTAGCGAGCACTCGCCTTTTAGCACGTGGAGCAAATTTTTGCTAATGCGCACGTTTAAGATGACGTCTAAATTTGCTAGCCCTATGTCTGCGTCAAAAAGCGCGACTTTATAACCGTTTCTAGCGAGGATATTTGCCAAATTTGCGCTTATGGTGCTCTTGCCCACGCCGCCTTTGCCGCTAGTTACGGCGATGAAGCGCGTGTTTTTCGCATTTGATCTAGAGGCTACTATGTCTTTTAGTTTCTCGGCTTGAGTGTTCATTTTTTATCCTTATTAAACCCTTGCAAGAGGCAATCGACCAAAAACTCGCTCTTGGCAACCATGATATCATCAGGCACCTCCTGCCCTAAGCAAAAGAAGCTAACGGGTTTATTTATCTCATAAACTAGCGAAAATACGTTACCGAAAATTTTGGTTTCGTCAAATTTGGTGATGATAAGAGTGTCGATGTCAAGGAAGCTAAAACCGTTGTAAATTTCAAGCATATCATCGATCTTTGAGCCCGCGGAAAGCACCAAATTTACGTCTATTTGCGCGTCGCTATGCTTTAAAAACATTTCAAGCCTAGCTAGCTTTTCTTTATCGTACTGCGAGCTGCCCGTGGTGTCTATGAGGATCACTTCGCAGTGATTTAGCTGTTTTAGCGCGTTTTTAAAATCCTCAACCTCGATAACGTCAAGGATCGGAAGTTTCATCATCTTTGCGTACTGAAACAGCTGCTCGACCGCGCCGATACGGTAGGTATCAAGCGTGATGATGCCCGTTTTCGCGCGTCTGCCCTCGCCGTATGCAAATCTCGCCGCGAGCTTGGCTAGAGTCGTAGTTTTACCAACTCCGGTCGGCCCCACTAGCATCATGATTTTTTGTTTTCTATTATCCTCTTCGCTCCTGCACGGCAGCATCTTTCTAAGCAGCGAGCTAAAATATCTCCTCACCGCAGTCGGATTAGCCTTCATCTGAGGCGACATATTTTCCGCGGTTATTTTCATTATCTGCTCTAGGTGTTCTTCTTTCATGCCGCTATTTTTGGCGTCTTTGTAGATGCCGGCAAACTCTGGCGGTATGATTAGGTTGTTTCTGGCGCTCGCTCGCTCCTCCCAGAACATATCGGCTATCATATTTACTTTTTCGCTGAGCGCGCTTACTTGCCTTGCGACGTCGTCGATCTTTTTGTCATAAATTTGATCCTGACGGCCGGGCGCGGTTTCGATATTTGCTATCTGGCTTATCTCTTTTGCGGCTTTTGAGATGTTTAGGAGTATGTCCTCGCCGCTGTTTTGAGCGGTTTTGTAGTTTTGATTTCCTGGCGCGGTTCTTGCGGAGTTTTGCGTCAAATTTACCGCCGCTTTGGCGTTTTGCGCCTCGGCTCTAAAAAGCTCGCGCTCGTCTAAAATGATCTTTTGCGCTCTTTCTTCTTTTGGTGTTTGAGCGCGCAAAAACTCCTCATAGCCTTTTAAATTTTGCTTTTGTGGCTGATTTTTTTTCTGCTCGCTCGCGTCCTCTTCGACGCTAACTAAAATTTCATAAAGCGGCTTTTTGTTTATCGTCTTTGGCTGAATTTGCTTCGTCGTTACCAAGATCGCCCTCTCGCCGCACTGAGCCTGCGCCTTTTTTAGCGCCTCCATACTGCTCTCGCCGGTAAACGTATAAAACTTCGTCGCCAAATCTTCTCCTTTGTTTCTCGCTAAATTTAGCCGCCTCTAGCCAAAATCGTCGCGGCAAAGGCTATGCATTTTCCGTTCCCGCTTCAAATTTAGGCTTTGCGGCCACTAAATTTTAAAATTTAACTCCGCTTTTGCTAACGCGCTTCATCGTCCCAAGCGGCAAAATCACGCTGATTCTGCTTTTTGCGCCCAGATGCGGTAGTGTCAGCCGCGCGTCGTTTCTGTTTCGTCCGCTAAAATACAAAATGTCTATATCAAGCGTTCTGGGCGCGTTTTTAAAGCTTCTCACGCGTCCGAAACGCTTTTCTAAATTTACCGTTATTTTTAAAATTTGCCTCGCGGCAAGGCTTGTTTGCACGAGCATTACGGCATTTGTAAAATCAGCCTGCTCCTTAAACCCAAACGCCTCGTTGATAAGGAGGGCTGAGTTTTCCACGACGTGAAACCTGGTGTCTCGGCTGAGCTTAAAATGCAACCGGTTAAAGCATTTTTTTACGTCGCCGATATTGCCTCCGAGCCCCAAAATAACGCTATTTTTAAAACCCGGTCTAAAACCAAAAACCTTCGGGAAAAAGAGGCATTTATCAAACCGCCTCGCCCCCGCTACTCTCATAAAATTTCAGCCCCGTTTTCGCGCACGACCACGACGTCCTCGATGCGCACGCCAAACTCGCCGGGCAAGTAAATCCCCGGCTCCACACTAAAGACCATCCCCTCTTTTAGCACGGTATCTCCGCGCTTTGAGATGAACGGAAGCTCGTGGATATCGACTCCGACGCCGTGTCCGGTTCTGTGGAAAAACGCTTCGCCAAGGCCCTGGGCGGCGATAAAATCCCTAGCCGCCGCGTCGATCTCGCGCGCCTTTTTGCCGGGCATAACCGCCGCGATCGCAAGAGCCTGAGCCTCTTTTACGATTTCGTAAATTTCTTGGCGTTTGGCGTTTTTAAAATTTTGCTCCTTGCTGAAGTTAAAATTTTCGTCAAAGCACGCCGTGCGCGTCCTATCCGAGCAGTAGCGGTTAAATTTAACCCCCGCGTCAAGCAGGAGCAAATCGCCCTGTCGCAGCCGCTTTTTACTCGGCAAAGCGTGCGCTTTTGCGGCGTTTTCGTTGATCGCGACGATAGGCGAAAAGCTAAGCGCGAGCTCGCCCTTT
>CAURRL010000126.1:0-4455 GCA_963526895.1 uncultured Campylobacter sp.
ATGACAAAATATTTAAAATTGAGTGCTAATATTCACGCCGTCAAATTTAAGGAGAGAAAATGAAAAAAATTTTACTTTTAGGAGCGGCTGCAGCAATGGCTTTTGCTGAAATTACTACGGTGCAAGTTAGTCCCGAAGCGATAAAAAACTACGAGCAAATCGTTGATATCAGAACGCCTTCTGAATGGGCGGAAACGGGCGTGATAAAAGGCGCAAAGACCATCACTTTTAACCCCGCCGACAAAGATAGCTTTTTAAACGAGCTAAAAGCCAAGCTCGATCTAAAAAAGCCCGTCGCGCTAATTTGCAGAAGCGGGCGTAGAAGCGCTGCCGCAGCTATGGCGATAGATTCGCCGGAGCTAAATATAATAAATCTTGACGGCGGCATGAGCAGCCTAATAAATCAAGGCTACGAAACGGCGCCGTATCAAAAATAATCCACAAATTTTACTTTATAAATTTCATCCGTCAGGCTTAAATTTGCGCAAAATTTTAAGTTTGGCGGAGATGATTTTTACCCTACTTGTATGAAAGACGGCGGTAAATTTTAAATTTATCGCTGCTTTTTACAAATTTAATAGAACAAAACCCATCTACTTTCTACTTTAAATTTTAGCAAGCACAAATTTGACAAATTTCATCAAATTTAACCCAAATTTACGCCAAAAACAGTCTCGGCTTTAGCTTTAGCAAGCAAACATACGCCGCCAGCGCGCTTTGCTCTCTTATATAGTTGCGATCGCCGTTTAAATTTAGCCTCTCGATGATACGCTCGCCGTCCTTTGCATAGGCTCCCACAAATACCGTTCCCACGGGCTTTGCCTCGCTACCGCCGTCAGGCCCGGCGATACCGCTGATAGCTAGAGAAAAGTCCGATTCACTCGCCTTTAGCGCGCCTTTTAGCATCGCCATCACGCACTGCTCGCTCACCGCGCCATAAGTTTGTAAAATCTCATCGCTAACGCCTAGCCAGTCGCGTTTCATCTCGTTTGCGTAGGTCACTAGCGAGCCGTTAAATGCCGCCGAAACTCCGGCAAAAGCGCCAAATTTAGCCGCGGCAAGCCCCGCCGTGCAAGACTCGGCAAAGGTAAGCTTTAGCCCGCTTGCTATAAGCGTGCTCGCAACGTGACGAAAAACATCCTCGCCCTCAAAAAATTTGCCCGAAAAGAGATTTTTCGCACCGTTTATAAAGCCGCTGGTTTGACCGAATTTGTTCGCCTCCACTCTGATTAGCGCCAAATTTGATAAAATTTGAGACGAATAAATCTGCACTTCATAGGTTTTTGCCAGCGGTTCGAGCAGGATTTTCGCGCTCTCCTCGTCGATATCGACTAGATGAAAATAGCCGAAATCTCGCTGCGTTTTGATCTGTATAGTCGGCAATTTTTGATTTGCATCAGCCTTTAGTAAATTTACGTAAGTTTGATTTAATTTGATTAAAAATCCGTCGTCGCTAAATTTTTCAGCCCTGCTGGGAGCTAGCATTTGCGGGGATTTTAGCTCCAAAATATCGCCGCTTAACGTAGCTAAAATTTTAGCCGCGACGGAGCAGTTTTGACTCGACGCGTAGATACAAAGGCTGTCCGAACGCGCACAAAGGTGCTCGATGATAAACGGCAGCTCCTTGTCGCTTTTGCTAACGAATCTAAACTCGCCAAGCTCGCCGAAATGCCGCTTGTAAGCGCAAAAAATATAATCCAAAAAAGGCGCGTTTACGCCGATATCTTCGCCAATGATCAGTAGTGCGTTTTTCACTGTTTTCTCCTTTAAAAACCGAAAACATCTTACATAAATTTAGCTTAAAATAGCGTTTTTTCAGTAGCATTTAATCGCCGTTTGGATAAAATCTACCAATTTTTTACTTCAAGGCGAACCTATGGATTACAAAGATACATTATTACTTCCAAACACCGAATTTCCCATGCGCGGCAACCTGCCGGAAAACGAACCCAAACGCTTAAAATCGTGGTTTGATAATAGAAAAATCTACGAAAAAATGAAAGCTAAAAGGCAAAAAGCCGCAAAAAGCTTCACTCTGCACGACGGCCCTCCATACGCCAACGGCAACATCCACATCGGACACGCGCTAAACAAAACCCTAAAAGACATCATCGCAAAAACGCACTATTTCTTCGGCGAAAACGTGAGATTTACGCCGGGCTGGGACTGCCACGGACTACCGATCGAGCAGCAAGTCGAGGTAAAACTGGGCGATAAGAAAAAAAGCCTTAGCAAAACGCAAATCCGCGAGCTTTGCCGCGAGCACGCCAGAGAGTTTATCGACGTGCAAAGGGAGAGCTTTAAGCAGCTAGGCGTCGCCAGCGACTGGGACGATCCGTATCTGACGATGAAATTTAAATTTGAAGCAGAAATTTACAAAACGCTTTGCAAAGTCGCTAAGCGCGGGCTTTTAGTCGAGCGAAGCAAGCCGGTGTGCTGGAGCTGGGCGGCTAGAAGCGCTCTAGCCGAGGCAGAGGTCGAGTACGAGGATAAAGAGGACTACAGCATCTACGTAGCCTTTAAGCTAGGCGAAGAAGCTGCAGCAAAAATCGGCGCAAAAGACGTCAGCGCGGTTATCTGGACGACCACGCCTTGGACGCTACCGGCAAACCAAGCCATCTCGCTAAATCCAAATGAAATTTACGTTTTAACGGCTGAAAATTTGATATTTGCCAAAGAGATGCTAGGCGAACTGGAAAAAGAAGGTCTAACTAAGGGCGAAATTTTAAAAGAATTTGCCGCGGCCGAGCTTGAAAACCTGCACGCGGTTAATCCGCTAAACGGCAGAAAATCGCTATTTATCCTAGGTGATCACGTCACTATGGATGGCGGTACCGGCCTAGTACATACCGCTCCGGGACACGGCGAGGACGACTACCACGTGAGCCTAAAATACGGCATCGAAGTCATCATGTCCGTCGATGAAGGCGGTCTGTACGACGAGACGCTAAAGGCCAAAAAGTTATTTCCAGACGGCGTAGCGGAAGAGCTAATCGGCATGCATATCTTTAAAGCAAACGAGAAAATTTTAGAGCTTTTAGGCTCAAATTTGCTAAAAGTTAGCAAATTCGTCCACTCATATCCATTTTGCTGGAGAACGCACAAGCCTGTTATCTACCGCGCTACGAAGCAGTGGTTTATCGCGATGGACGAGCCTAAAATCGATGGCAAAACGCTACGAGAAGTCGCGCTAAAAGAGCTTGAAAACGTCAAATTTTACCCTGCAAGCGGTGTAAAAAGAATAGGCTCGATGATAGAAAATCGTCCCGACTGGTGCATCTCTCGCCAACGCGACTGGGGCGTGCCGATAGCGTTTTTTAGACATAAGGATACCAAAGAGCCGATATTTGACGATGAAATTTTAGATAACGTGGCGGCGATATTTGAACAAAAAGGCGCTGACGCGTGGTGGGATAGCGAGATCAAGGATCTCTTACCCTCAAACTGCAAATATGACCCGCAAAATTTAGAAAAAGTTATGGACATCCTAGACGTCTGGTTTGACAGCGGCTCGACATGGGCTGCTGTGCTAAAAAGCGGCGACTACGATGCGGGCAGCTATCCGTCCGATATGTATCTAGAGGGTAGCGACCAGCACAGAGGCTGGTTTCAAAGCTCGCTACTGCTAAGCTGTGCCGCGCAAGGAAGAGCGCCGTATAGAAGCGTGCTCACGCACGGCTTTACCGTCGACGAAAACGGTCAAAAGATGAGCAAGAGCAAGGGCAACGTCGTGGCTCCGGCAGATGTCGCCAAAACTTACGGCGTGGAAATTTTGCGCCTTTGGGTTGCGCTTAGCGACTACTCCAGCGACCTAAAAATCAGCGAAAACATCCTAAAGCAAGTAAGCGAGCAGTACCGAAAAATACGCAATACGATAAGATTTCTGCTAGCCAACGTAAACGATCTAGAGGATATCGAAACCTCAAACTTCAACATCCTTGACCGCTGGATACTAAGCCGCGCGAAAAAGGCATTCGACGAGGCCGAAGCGGCATTTAGAAACTACGACTTTTCAAAAGGCTTTAGCCTGCTAATGAACTTCCTAAGCGCGGATTTAAGCGGCATATATCTTGATATCTGCAAAGACCGCCTATACTGCGATGCCAAAGACAGCGATACTCGCCGCTCGGCTCAAAGCGCGATGGCGCTAATCACCAGAGCGCTCCTACCGCTCATCGCTCCGACACTCACGTACACCGTGGACGAGGTGATGGACTATGCGCCTGAGATCATCAAAAACGGCGCGGCGGATGCCTTTGATCTAGAATACGCACCGCTAGAGTTTGAGTTCAACGTAGACGACGAGCTACTAGTAGCTAGCCGCGAGAAATTTTTCGAACTAATCGACGTACTCAAAAAAGATAAAAAGATAAAATCAACCCTCGAGCTAGTGTTACAAACCAGCTCAAATTTGATCCTAAGCGAAGATATAAACGAGATCAGCGACTGGTATAT
>CAURRL010000127.1:0-4440 GCA_963526895.1 uncultured Campylobacter sp.
CAAGTATGGAGCGGATTAAATTTATCGCAAAATTTGGCGAGGAATTTGAGCTGCTGGCGGCGAACTTAATTTTTATCTCAATGCGTTGATTTTACAAATTTGACTCAGAACAAAAATAGCCCACTTGGCGAATTTAGGCACCCTTGGTGATACTGGCGAATAAAAAAGATAGCGGCGGCGTTGGTGGTGCATTGAAGTACTTAAATTTATGTTGCGCTATGTTCTTATTTAATCTAGTATTCGCTCGTCTGCAATAAAATAGCGGGCACAACTCAATAAATTACGCGCTAGCCTCAAATTTTGCTCAATTTACGGAGCGGTATATGTCGCGGCAATAAATTTTGCGATCGGCGCAAGATGGCAAGTGCCGTAGCAAACGAGGCGTGAGTGATGTCTATCGCATAAAGCTCGCAGGGGCACGCGACGTAATTAAAATTTGGGTTAAATTTGCGCCTTGATCTTTTCGTAAAGCGATAAAATTTCGTCTTTTTTGATTATAAAGCTATTTTTGTTTGCGATGAGGTGCGCGGAGCTGTGCATGATGGTCTCGGCGACTCTGAGTCCGTTTTGTTTCATCGTAGTGCCCGTCTCAACGACATCCACGATCGCGTCAGCCAGCCCAACTAGTGGCGCTAGCTCGATCGAGCCGTATAGCTTGATGATCTTTAGCGCGGTCGCCTTTGCGGCGAAGTAGTTGCGCGATATGTGTGGCATTTTGGTGGCGATTTTTAGCTCGGGTGCGTTTAAATTTAACTCCTCGCCCTCTTTGATACCCACGCAGACGCGGCATTTACCGATCTTTAGATCAAGCAGGCGCACGACGTCTGGACGGTGCTCATCGAGTACGTCAAGGCCAACCACGCCGATATCTGCAGCGCCGTTTACGACATAGGTCGGGATATCTTGGTTGCGAACCATTAGAAATTTAAAATCGCCCTCGTTCATCAGCAGTTTTCTATCCTCAAACTCAAACGAGCTTTGAAAAATTTTCCTAAAAATCGCGAGCGTTTCGTCGGCGATGCGGCCTTTTGGCAAAGCAACCGTTAGCATAAAATGTCCTTTTTCTGTTCGATTAGTTTTTGCATCCCGCGAAATACGAGCATGCGGTCGTAGATACTAGTGGTAAAAAAGCGCGATAAAAACTCGCCGTCACCGCCAGTGAAGTAGATTTTCGAGCCGTTTGCCATATTTTCTATGAGAAGTAGGATCGGCTTGATGACGCCGTAGCTCACCGCATCGGTTGTTTTTTGCGGGAGAGCGTCGAGATCGATCTGCGAGTTTAGCGAGATTTTTAGCCTCGGCGAGATGGCCTCGTAGGTCTTTAAAATATGCGATATACCAGGCATGATCGCGCCGCCAAGATGCATCGAGTTCATCATTACGTCCATCGTTATAGCGCTGCCCGCATCGATGATGAGGCCGTTTTTTATCGCGTAGCAGCTAGCGATGCGGTCGATACCTAGGCCGTTGTAGATAGTGTCTAGTTCAAAATACGGCTCCAAATTTACAAATTTGGGCAAATTTTGCAGTCTCTTAGTCACTTCGTCGTTTACGCTGATAAAATAAATCTTCTCGTCGCTTTTAAAATCTTTGAAATTTTCTATTTTGATTTTTGTGATTTTACCGTTTTCAAAGAAGGTGGCGTTAGTGTTGCCTACGTCACATAGAGTCATGTTTGTAGCCGTTTTCTTTCATCAAATTTGCGGTTTTAGAGCAGATGTCCGAACTATAAAAAATAGCTTTTTTCTTAAAATTTACGCCCGTTTGCTCGGCGATTTTGCCAGCTATTTCATTAATCGCTTCAAATTCTTTGCTTAAAAATCTAGCCTTTGCACTACGGAAAAACAAAAGGGTATAAAAGCCCTTCATATCGACGCCCGTAAGCGCGATAAGGGTCTTTTTTTTAGTAAATTTATCAAGCTCCACCCAGCTTAGATTTTTTAAGATGATTTTTTTAGCTTCCAGAACTTGATAAATTTCGTGCTTCGTCATTTAAGCTCTAGGCTGTAATCGTCGTAGTAAAATTCTTTTGCGCCGGCGAAAATTTGGCTCTCGACCTCGTCTGAAAGCTCGTAAATTTTGGCGTTATCAAGTGCTAAATCAGTCTTGATTAGATAGCCTGTTTTTTCCATTATATAAAGCGAGCCGTTATAGACGGTGGCGCTTGAAAATATGGCGAATTTAAAATACGCGTCTTTAATTTTTTTCAAATTTAGGTCGCTAAGTACGATTTTGCCGTCTTTTAGTAGGATATATACGTATTCGCCGTTTATGACGATATCTTTTATCTCGCCGTTATAGTAAACCGTTTTTTCCGGACTTATCGAGACGATACGCTTGCCTGTGGCGGCTATCATCGTGTCGTTTACGACGTTAAGAGATATGATGTTGTTAAAAAACTGTTCGCTACTCACAACCACGTCGCGTAAAATTCGGCCTTGGTTTTTATCTACTATCATGATCTTTCCGTCAAGCGTAGGGAAGATGACGAGCGAGCTCATGAAAAACGGCGCCGCGACGCGGGAATCCTGTGCATAAACGTTTGAGCTTTCAAACTCGAGCAGAGTATCGTTTGTCGCGATATCGATGAGGTATATGACGTTACCCGCGCTTAAAAGCGCTAGCTTATCTCCCTCAAGCGCTGCTGAAACGATAGCTTCGTTAAATTTTTTCTGAAATAAAATCTCGTTCGAGCCGTTTGCTACAATCAAATTTCCGTCCAAATCGGAGCTGATAAATTTACCGTCGGCTGAATTTAGCAAGGTTGCGCCCTTTGGCAGCTTTATCTCGGGTGAGAGTAGGCCGTTTTTGGTTATCGCCATACCGTTTTTTAGCACCGCTCCGTTTAGGCTTGCCGTCGCGATGCTGGCAGGCAGTCTGTTTTCTGAAATTTTTTCATTTTGTACGTCTGTCGGCTCGAAATACTGCCTTTTTGTGCTGCATCCGCCAAGCACCGCGACGCAGAGTGCAGCCGTTAAAATAGCTTGAAATTTTCTCATTTTGCGTTTCCTTGATAGTGTTCTAAATTTTTAACTATGGATTGTAGCTGTGAATTTAACGGAACCTTTTTAAATTCGTTTTTTGCTTCGTCGATTTTATTTTCTTTCATCAGCTCGTAGCCTCTGATAACGGCTTTGTATGAGCTTAAAATTTGACCACTAGGCTCGTTTATCTGAGACTTTACGATATCTTTTAAAAGCGGGTCGATCTGCTCGTTGGCAAGAGATTTTAGCGCGTTTGTGTCGTTGTTGTCAACCGCTCTTTTAAACTCGTAAAGCGCGTAAAGCGAGGCGTCTTTTTGCTTTAGCTCGGCTTTTGCCTGCTCGTCTTTTGGGTTTAGTATTAGCTTTGCGTACGCGGCATTTGCGGCTTTAAATTCTTTTTCTTTTAAAACGCCGTTTATGTAGTATCCCGCCGCGCCGATGACGCCCAAAACGACTGCGCCGATGATAATTTTTTTATATTTTTTTAAAAATCTTTCGCTTTTTATTATGTTTTCTAAAAATTGTTCCTGAGTATTTAACTCTTCCTTTATAGAATCAATATCATCTTTGATAGCCAAGTTTTGTCCTTAAATTTTAGTTATTGAAAGTTCGTAATTGTAGCATAATAAATATAAAACAGCATAAAAATCAAGGCAATTTGTGTTATAATGCGGGAAAATTTAAAAATTTGGCGAGGTTTTATGCAGATAGATGATACGTTATTAACCAAACTTGAAAAGCTTAGTTCGCTCAAAGTCGAAAGTGACAAGCGAAGGGAAATTGAAGGTCAGCTCAGTGAAATTTTGAGCTTCGCGGGAATACTAGATGAGCTTGATCTAAGCGCTTCTCAAGCGGTAGTAAGCTCTAGAGAGGGCGGAACTCCGCTAAGAGAAGACGTAAGTGTGAGCTCGGACGTGATAGAAACGATACTAAAAAACGCTCCGATGAGCAGCGGGCACTTCTTCGTCGTACCAAAAATCATAGAGTAGAAAAATGGAAGAAATAGAAAAATTTAACACCAGCCTTGAAATACTGCTAAAAACCGTCGTCCACAACAAAGCCAGTGACTTGCACATCGTATCAAGAAGCGAACCGCAAATCAGAATAGACGGTACACTAAGGCCGCTAGAGCTTGGAGTTTTGAGCGGACACGACATACAAGATATCTGCTATGCGCTCATAACCGACGTACAAAAAAGCGAACTGGAGGAAAACAGAGAGCTTGACTTTGCTATAGAGCTTCCAGGCGTCGGGCGCTTCAGAGGTAACTACTACTACACGATGAACGGCGATTTGGCTGCCGCATTTCGTATCATCCCGACTGAGATTCCTTCGCTAGACGATCTTAAAGCGCCTAATATCTTTAAAGAAGTCGTAAAGCGCGAAAAAGGAATGATACTAGTTACCGGCCCTACGGGTAGCGGTAAATCTACGACGCTTGCGGCTATGCTAAATG
>CAURRL010000128.1:0-4439 GCA_963526895.1 uncultured Campylobacter sp.
ATAGAGGAGAGTGCCGAGCCTAGCCGCGTTTGCGATCTGATTTTAAGCTCGCTAAGGCTAAAGAAAAAGACGGCGTACGAGTTTTTTATCGAGGAAAATTTGGAGCAAAAGCTACTAAAGCTCATCGACTACGTCATCGAGGAGATCGAGGCGAATAAACTTCAACGCGAGATAAAAAACAAAGTCCACTCAAGGATCGATAAGGTAAATAAGGAGTATTTTCTAAAAGAGCAACTAAAGCAGATCCAGCAAGAGCTCGGCTCCGATACGAGCCGCGAGGAGGAGATCGAGGAGTATCGCAAAAAACTGGAAGCTAAGAAAAAATTTATGGGCGAGGACGCGTATAAGGAGATAAAAAAGCAAATCGACAAACTATCGCGCATGCATCCTGACTCTGCCGACGCCAACACGACGCAAGGCTACCTCGACTGGGTCGTAGAGGTGCCGTTTGAAAACCTGGCGAACAAAAAACTAAGCGTGCAAGAGGTCGCAAAGCAGCTAAACGCCGATCACTACGGGCTTGAGAGGCCAAAAGATAGGATAGAGGAGTATTTTGCTCTGCGCGAGCTTTTGCAGCTACGAGGCGTAGCTAGCAAGGTAAATAACGGCGCGATCTTGTGCTTTGCGGGGCCTCCAGGCGTTGGTAAAACGAGTCTGGCAAACTCCATCGCACAGGCGCTAAAACGCGAGCTAGTGCGCGTGGCGCTAGGCGGACTAGAGGACGTAAACGAGCTGCGCGGACACCGCCGTACCTACATCGGCGCGATGCCGGGTCGTATCGTGCAGGGTCTAATCGAAGCCAAGCAGATGAATCCGGTCGTCGTGCTAGACGAGATCGACAAGGTCGGCAGGAGCTTTCGCGGCGATCCGACGGCTGTGCTGCTAGAGATTTTAGACCCTGAGCAAAATAACAAATTTAGGGATTATTATTTAAATTTTAATATTGACCTTAGCAAGGTTGTTTTTGTCGCGACGGCAAACGACGTGAGCGCCATACCGCCCGCACTTCGCGACAGGATGGAGTTTATCGAGCTTAGCTCCTATACGCCACAGGAAAAATTTGAGATAGCGAAAAAATATCTAATCCCCCAAGAGCTCAAAAAGCACGGACTAAAGCCGAGCGAAGTAACTCTGGGTAAAGACGTGCTAAGCCTCATTATCTCGGACTACACGCGCGAAAGCGGAGTGCGAAATCTGCGCCGCCGCCTAGCAGATATCTTTAGAAAAGCGGCAAAGAGACTACTCGAGGGCGAAGCGCAAAAGATAACTGTGACGACTAAAAATTTGAACGAGTTTTTAGAAAAAAAGGTCTTTGAGATCGAGCATGCGGACAAAAAGCCGCAGATCGGCCAAGTAAACGGGCTAGCGTGGACGAGCGTGGGCGGCGATGTGTTAAAGATCGAAGCCATACGCATACAGGGCAAGGGCGGTCTGCAGATCACCGGCTCTTTGGGCGACGTGATGAAAGAGAGCGCGTATATCGCATTTAGCCTCGTTAAAGTGCTAATTGATGCTAAAAAGATAAAAGTACCTGCTAAAATCATCCCGAGCCTGCCTGACGACGTCAAAGATGGCGTGAAAAAAGAGCCGAGCCCTAGCGAAGTGTATCGCCGCTACGATCTGCATATCCACGTGCCGGAGGGCGCCACGCCAAAAGACGGCCCGAGTGCGGGCATCACGATGGTGACGGCGATCGCCTCTATCTTAACGGATACCAAAGTGCGAAGCGACGTGGCGATGACGGGCGAGATCACGCTAAGCGGTCGCGTACTGCCTATCGGCGGACTAAAAGAAAAGCTCATAGCCGCGCATAAGGCCGGCATCAAAACAGCTCTGATACCGCGCAAAAACTATGAGCGCGATCTAGGTGACATACCGCAAGACGTCAAAAACGATATGCAAATCATCCCAGTGGACGCCATAGAAGACGTGCTAAAAAATGCATTCGTCGCAAAATAACTACAAAATTTGATTAAATTTAGCCTCGTTTGCGGGGCTAAATTTCTACTTGAGTATCTTTAAATTTATTTGATTAAATTTTTATTTTTTTGAAATTCTTTTTTAATATGATAAGTATGTAAAATCGGCTGGATGTTGGTGGTATTAATTTTTTGATACAAATTAGCTTAGGTTTCAATACTTTAAATTTACAAACAATATTGCTACATGTCGTATACAAATATATTATTTCATGCGTACTACTTTAGTGTAAAATTATAAAATATAGTGCTATCAATTGATCCAAAATTTAGTATATGATGTTTTTTGTGCGGAGTTTTTGCAATCCTAATTTATAAATTTTATCTAGTTGATGACAATGCTTCTATGTTTATTTTAAATAAAAGTGCTTGTATTATAATTGAGTCTGAGAAAGTTGAAAGGTATAAAATTCAGAAAATTTGAAAAGAAAAGATAAGCCCTAAAAAGGGCTTAAAAACTATAGTCTCTCAAAAGGATTGGTTACTACGTCGTCGCGATCGACTACGTAAGGTATCAAGGCTGCTTGGCGAGCGCGCTTGATAGCCTTTTCGACCATCTCTTGGTATTTTTTAGAAGTGCCGGTTAGGCGTCTTGGCATGATTTTAAATCTCTCTGACAAGCAGTACTTCAAAAGTGAAGTGTCCTTGTAGTCGATAAAATCTATCTTTGCCTCTGTAAATTTGCAGTATTTGCGTGAATATTTTCTTTTTTCAGCCATCGTTTTTTCCTTAATTAAAATGGTATCGTTTCGTCGCCGTTATCGTATTTGTCGGCATCTATATCTATTTCTCGGACGTTATCGCCGTAGTATTCGTCTTTTGGCTGTTGCTTTTGTTGCTGCGGTTTATTAAAATTTTGCCTTTGCGCGCCGCCTTGAGCGTAGCTATTTTGCTGATTTTGTCCGCCTTGATAGCCGCCGCCGTAGCTGTTATTTTGGTAACCGCCTTGCTGATAGCCTTGATTACTATTTTGATTGTATCCGCCTTGCTGTTGTCCTCCGCCTAGCATCTCCATATTTTCCACGCTGATCGTGTGCTTGCTTCTATTTTGTCCGTTATTGTCCGTCCATTGGTCGAATTTTAGGCGACCCTCGACTAGAAGCTTTGAGCCTTTGGAAAGGTATTGATTTGCTATTTCCGCCTGTTTTCCGAAAAATGTTATGTCTATAAAGCACGTTTCTTCGCGTTTTTCGCCGTTTACGTTAAATTTTCTCGTTACAGCGATAGCGCTGTTGCCTATGGCTGCGCCCGCAGTCGTATATCTAAGCTCGATATCTCGTGTTAAATTTCCTACTAAAACGACTCTATTAAACATTTTTCGTCCTTATTCTTGCGTTGTCGGAGCTTCTTCTGCTTTGACTTTCGGTTCTTTTTTGTTTAGTTTGATGCCCTTGCTCATTTTTTCCCAAGCGGCGATCTCTTTTTTGTTTTCAAATTTGACCATTAAGAATTTAATGATCTCTTCGGTGATTCTTATGATACGCTCGACTTCGGCGATAGCTTGGGTTGGAGCTTCGAAATACACGACGAAATAAGTTCCGCGCTCGTATTTTTTTACGGTGTAGGCTAGTTTTCTAGTGCCCATAGACTGCACAGACGCGATATTTGCGCCGTTTTTGGTTAGGATTTCTTTAACGAAATCAACTTTTGCGCTTACTTCTTCTTCCGTCAAAGTAGGCTTCAAAATAAATAAAAGCTCGTAATGCTTCATTGATTCTCCTTGTGGGTATTAAGCTCGCTTGCGCGGTTGCAAACGGGCAAGGAAGTCTTTCGACAAGAGCTGATTTTATCTTTTTTTTACTTAATATTTGCTGTTTTTGCCGATAAGATTTTGTAGGCCCAGCACGCAGGAGAGTAGAAATGTTTTTTTATCAAGCGCGGAGTTTGTTTTTAGCTCAAATTCTGCCAAGTTTAGCGCGGTAAATATTTCTTTATACGCTTTTAAATTTACAGCCAGACACTGCCTTTTTAGTTCATTTGCGACGTTTGGCGGCGGTGCATAGCCGAGCGTTTCTTTTATGTCAAATTTACCCGTTATTTTGATGCCGGCATGTAGTTTAAAAAGTCTAAAAAACGCGCGGTAAAGCGAGTTTATAAACAAAATTTCATTAAAATTTCCATCATCGGCGCAGGAGAAAAAATCCGCTCTAATATCTTTTAGTGCGATAAATTTATCGAAAAAATCGTCAAAACTCACGCTTGAGAGCGAAAAAACCAAGCTTCTCACGATATTTTCGTTTATGGGCTCGTTTAGAGAGGCTAGTTTGTTTAGCTCGCTTGCGGCTAGGTATAAATTTTCATTATGTATGCGGTAGAGTTCAAAAAGCGCGTTTTTCGTGATGTTTAGGCCTGTTTTTGCGGCTTGTCTGCCTAGCAAATTTACTGCTTCTTCGGGTGAGCCCGGTTTAAAAAATCTCGCAAAATTTACCCCGAAAGCCTTTTGCGTATCAAAAACCGCTT
>CAURRL010000129.1:0-4414 GCA_963526895.1 uncultured Campylobacter sp.
ATATCCTCTTGGATACGTTGCGAGCTGCCTTCGATATCGGTTTTGACGTTACGCCAGTATTTTATGTAGTCAAACGTCATCGCCTCGCGCCACTTGAACGTCCAAAGGCGCGTGAAATAGTTCGTCATCGTCGCAAGCAGAACGTATGGGAAGGCGATCTTGGCAAATTTAAGCACGCAAGCCCAAAAATCGTCTATCGTGTGATCTTTGACGTTTTGCAAGATATCGTAAAAGTCCTTATACCAGTTGTTTAGGAGCACTATCATCTGTACTTGCGCGTAGGTCGAGATTAGCAGTGCCGCGAGCCCGAAATACGCCCACACGGCCCATTTTTTATTCGCGAAAAACGACGAAAACATCTATTTGCCTTTAAATTTGAGATTTAGTCGCAAAGTATAGCAAAACCAGGCTAAATTTATGCGCGTTAGATTGCTGTTATGCGTATTACGTTAAAATCCGGCGAATTTTTTACAAAGGATGAAAATGAAAAAGACTATTTTGGGATTTGCGCTACTTACGGCGCTTGCGTCGGCGGTGCTAGGTGGCGAGACGATTGAAGTTTATAAAAGCCCGGACTGCGGTTGTTGCGGAAAATGGGGCGAGATAATGAAAAAAAACGGCTTTGAAATCGTAGAGCACAAAACGAACGCGATAATCGAAACGAAAAACAAATACGGCGTTCCGCTGGAGCTATCTAGCTGCCACACCGGTATAGTCGGAGGTTACGCTATCGAGGGGCATGTGCCGGCTGAAGAAATAAAGGCGCTTTTAGCCGCCAAACCGGCTGACGTCGTGGGTATCTCGGTACCAGGTATGCCGCTTGGAAGCCCCGGCATGGAGCAGGGCGGTATCGCCGAGGACTATGAGGTGATTGCGTTTAAAAAGGACGGCACGAGAGAAGTTTTTGCAAGCTATAAAAACGGCAAAAAGGTAAAATAATTTAAAGTAGTCGGCGTAAATTTGCCGACTTTTCGCGGTTTTATTCGCTTGTATAAATACGGATTTTGCCAAATCTATCATGAGGCTATTTTTAAAATTTGAGCACCGAACCTCGTAAAATTTAGCGCAAAATCAAGCTAAATTTAACCCCCGCCGCTGTATCATTAAAATAAATTTGCAAAGGAGCGGGCGTGGCGAGACTAATTTTTATCCTGTTTATTTTGGGTTTTCTTGCGTGGCTTTATATGGGCGGCACGACCAAAACGTTGGCTGATTGCAAGGGCATGAGCCGCGAGGAGCTCGAGACGCTGTGCCTTGAGAAAAAGGACAAAAAAGCTTGCCAAAAGATAGCGATCGACTTCGTAAACGGCGCAAAAGCAAACGGCGGCAAACCGCAGTTTTAGGATTTGACGCGTTAAATTTGACAGCGTAAACTTGGTTTAAATTTTATAAATTTAACCGCTAGCATTTTTGCGGTGCGGGTCTAGGCGCGTCAAATTTGGACTCAAATTTAAATAAATTTCGCAAATTTGAGCCAAACGGCGCACAATATAAGCAATATTTGTATTACAAGTTTAGCACAGAGCTTAAATTTGCGCTCAAATTTAAGTCGCAAGCAGGACGCACACGCAACCAAAAGCGCCAAAATAGCCCCCGCGGCGCTCACTCGCGCTAGAGGCGGCAAAAATGCGCTTTCAGTTTAAAATTCCCGATTTTCTGCTATAATCGCCGCATTTCATTTTAATTTTTTAAGGATTTTAATTGCACCCCAGTAGCGCCGACTCGCTTTTTATGATCGCTCTCGCGTTTTTCTTCGTATTTCTAAACGCTTTTTTCGTCTTATCAGAATTTTCCATCGTCAAAGTCCGCAAGACTCGCCTAGAAGAGCTTGCTAAGGACAAAGTGCCAAACGCGAAAACCGCGCTTGATATGTCAAACAATCTCGACACATACCTCTCCGCCACGCAGCTAGGCATCACGCTAAGCTCGCTAGCTCTAGGCTGGATCGGTGAGCCTGCGGTCGCTAGGCTGATCGAGGAGCCGCTAAAAACATACTTTAATCTAAGCGATATCTTAGTCCACACTGTCGCGTTTGCGATCGCGTTTACGCTGATCACGCTCATGCACGTGGTGTTAGGCGAGCTGGTACCAAAGTCAGTCGCCATCGCAAAATCTGAAAAAGCAGTCCTAGCCATCGCGCGTCCATTGCACGTATTTTGGGTTGTTTTCTCGCCTTTAATCAAAACTTTTGATTTTCTAGCTGGCGTTTCTCTTAAAATTTTAGGCATCAAGCCCGCCAAAGATAGCGAGTTAGCCCACTCGGAAGAGGAGATAAAAATTATCGTGGGCGAGAGCCTAAAAGGCGGCGTTTTAGATAGCTTTGAGACCGAGATCATCAAAAATGCGGTCGATTTCTCCGACACAGTCGCCAAAGAGATCATGACTCCGCGCCGCGATATGGTCTGTATAAATAAGCAAAAAAGCTACGAAGAAAATATCAAAGTGATCTTTGACTCCAAATACACGCGCTACCCCTACATCGACGGCAGCAAGGACGCGATACTGGGTATGATTCACATCAGAGATATCTTGCAGATCGACCTGGGCAACAAAAAGCGCGAATTTGACAGCATCGTGCGTAAATTCGTCATAGTGCCCGAAAACCTCTCGATATCTAAAATCCTCGTGATGATGAACAAGCAGCAAATCTCCGCCGCTCTCGTCGTGGACGAATACGGCGGCACGGCGGGGCTTCTTACGATGGAAGATATAATGGAAGAAATTTTGGGCGACTTTAACGACGAGCATGACGACGCGGATCCGCACTATAAAAAGATCAACGAAAATATCTACGAGTTTCAGGGGCGTTTTGATCTAGAGAGCGTTGAGGAGCTGATGGGGATAAGCTTCGCTGATGAGACCGAGGAGCTAACGATCGGTGGATATGTCTTTAATCTCATAGGTCGCTTGCCGGTCGTGGGCGACAAGATCGAGGATGAGAACTGCTACTACGAGGTGCGCAAGATGGATGGCGCTAGCATCTCAAGCGTCAAGGTGCGCAGAAAAATCGAAGAAAAAGAGGACGAGGACTGAGTAAATTTGCGCCTTGCTTTTGCGAGCGGGGCGTAAATTTGGTCGCAAATTTGATGCGCGGGGCGGCTTCTCAAATTTAACCGATCTAAATTTGAAAGACTCCGCTTCGTTCGTAAATCAGCTCAAATTTAAGCCGTTTAGTCAAATTTGAGCCTGCCGCATTGCTTTAAATTTGCCGCCGTTTGGCTGAGTCTTGCGGGATCGCCGTTAAATTTGCCTTACTAAATTTAAGCCGATTTTTCTCTCAAACTCTCTCAAAATCCACAAATTTAATCTAACTTTTTAGCTTATTTTGATAAACTTCGCGAAATTTAATAAGAGATAAAAATTAAATTTTATATTTTGAAATTTATAAAACAAATTTAACACAGGAGGACAGATGAGAGTAGTTCAAGCGGAATTAATCTCCAAAACCGTCAGCGAGCTTTGCAAAGAGGCCTGTTACGTCGTAACGCCCGATATGAGAGCAGCTTTTGAAAAAGCTAGAGAAAACGAGAGCTCGCCGATAGGCAAAGACATCCTAGGCAAGGTACTCCAAAACGCCGATCTAGCGCAGAAACGCGTCGCGCCGATCTGCCAAGACACGGGCATGGCGGTCGTATTCGTCGATATCGGTCAAGACGTGCATATCGAGGGCGGGTTTTTAGAAGATGCGATAAACGAGGGCGTAAAAGACGGCTACGTGGGCGGCTACCTGCGCAAATCAGTCGTAAACGACCCGATTTTTGAGCGTAAAAATACAACCAATAACACCCCTGCCGTCATAAACGTAAGGATAGTAAGAGGCGATAAAATCCACATAAAAGTCGCTCCAAAGGGCTTTGGCAGCGAGAACAAATCGGCTCTAAAAATGCTAGTGCCCGCAGACGGCCTAGAGGGCGTGAAAAAGGTATTTTTAGACACCGTTAAGCTAGCGGGTCCAAACGCCTGCCCTCCGATGGTGATCGGCGTAGGCATAGGCGGCACGATGGATAAAGCCGCGCTAATGGCAAAATACGCAGCCGCTCGCTCCGCAGACAGTAAAAATCCGGATCCTAGATACGCAAAACTAGAAGAAGAACTACTAGAGCTCGCCTGCAAAACGGGCGTCGGACCGCAAGGACTAGGTGGCGACACGACTGCGGTAAAAGTAAATATCGAGTGGTACCCGACCCACATCGCGGGCCTACCGGTCGCTATCAACATCAACTGCCACGCCGCTCGCCATGCCGAAGCTGAAATTTAAGGAGAAAAGATGTCAGAAGTAAAAAAGATAACCGCGCCGTTTGATAAAGATGTCGTAAAAAGCCTAAAAGCGGGCGACAACGTGCTAATAAGCGGCACCATCATCGCAGCTCGCGACGCCGCGCACAAGGCGCTAACCGAGACTTTGGCTCGCGGC
>CAURRL010000130.1:0-4330 GCA_963526895.1 uncultured Campylobacter sp.
GACGGTTTTTGTGGTGGAGATATTTACGACTGATTTTTTAGCGTCGGCGATAGAGCTGTTGTAGGACAGCACGACGTTTTTGTTAAATTCCGGATTTACTCTAGTGAAATCCTCTGCGGGTTCGTTAAAATTTATGCTTGCGGCAAAGATTGCGCAAGAAGTAGCCAAAGATAATATCATTATCTTTTTCATTGCTTTTCCTTTTGATAAAATTTTTTCAAAGCGCGATTATATGGCGTTAAGCTCAACGTAAAGTTAATTATTATTTAAGTCGTTTAAAATCGTTTTATTTACTATACTTGATTGACATACGCTAAACCTTTATGCTATAATTGCTATAAAATTAATTGACTACAAGGACATAACATGAGCAATAGTCTTTACGAAACGTTAGGAGTGTCCGAAAAGGCCACTAGCGACGAGATCAAAAAGGCCTATCGTAGGCTGGCTCGCAAGTACCACCCAGACATCAACAAAGACCCGGGCGCGGAGGATAAATTTAAAGAGATAAACGCAGCGTATGAAATTTTAAGCGACGAAAAAAAGCGCGTTCAGTACGACAGGCACGGTGACGCGATGTTCGGCGGGCAAAATTTCCATGACTTTGCGAGCAGCTCGGGTATGGGAAATTTGGATGAAATTTTAAAAAATATCTTTGGTGGAGGCGGATTTAGCGGATTTTCTAGCAGAAGCGGCTTTAGCGGTTTTAGGCAAACTGGCGGTTTTAGCGGCTTTGAGGACGATGAGGATCTAGACTCCCGCGCAAAGGTGACTATACCGTTTGACGTAGCGGTAAAGGGCGGCGAGCACTCGATAAATTTTAACGGCGAAAACATCAAAATAAAAATCCCAAACGGCATAAATGACGGCGAAAAGCTACGCATAAAAGGCAAAGGTAGCGGCGGACGCGGAGATCTGATACTAACCGTAAATATCGCGCCTAGCGACGAATACGAAAGAGACGGCGACGATCTATATAAAGACGTGCTAATCCCGCTAAAAACGATGATGTTTGGCGGCAAGATAGACGTAAAAACGCCTAAAAAAGACGTAACGATAAAAATCGCCGAAAACTCAAAATCCGGGCAAAAAATCAGGCTCAAAGGATACGGCGTGCAAAATAGAAAAAGCGGGATATTTGGCGACCTAGACTTGAGGGCGCGTGTATCTTTGCCGGACGTAAATGCCCTAGACGGCGAGCTAGCCGAGCTTATGAAGCAAAAACTCCCGGAGGTATAAGATGAAACAATACGAAGAACCGGTCTATCTAATAAGCGTTGTAGCAAAGGTCCTCTCCATACACCCGCAAACGCTTCGCCAATACGAGC
Organism: uncultured Campylobacter sp.; assembly: GCA_963526895.1. Classification (GTDB taxonomy): domain Bacteria; phylum Campylobacterota; class Campylobacteria; order Campylobacterales; family Campylobacteraceae; genus Campylobacter_A. The sequence goes on from CAURRL010000130.1 coordinate 1,329, forward strand.
GCGAGGGGCTGCTAGAGCCGTCAAGAACCGAGGGCAAGATGCGCCTTTACTCCGAAAAAGACATGGACCGTATCAAGATGATACTGCGTCTAACGCGCGATCTGGGTGTAAATTTAGCAGGCGTGGATATCATCTTGCAGTTAAAAGAGCAGATCGAGCAGTCTGAGGTCATGATAAAGCAGATGAAAGATGAACTAGCTAAAATGGAGCAGGGCGGCGTGCCGTCTAAGAAAGCTCTGGTAAAGCGCAAAAACAGCTTTGATCTCATCTTTTACGATGATAAAAATTAATCTTTTTTATCCGTTAAAAAGGTAAAATCGGGTAAAATTTATTTACAAAACGCGCCAAATTTGAGGCTACGAGGGCGCTAAATTTAGCCTTAAATTTGTCCGCTTTGAACTCAAATGAGGGACAATGTTAGAAACTTTTTTACTATTTTTTTCTATTCTACTTATCGCTTGTATCGTCTCTAGCAAGGTTTCTGATAGATTCGGTATCCCGTCGTTAGTCGTATTTTTGGCTGTGGGTATGCTCGCGGGCTCGGACGGACTGCTAGGCATCGCCTTTGATAGCCAGCTCATCGCTCATGATGTGGGCATAATCGCACTTATTTTTATCCTCTACACTGGCGGGCTTGATACGAATTTAAAGTCGATAAAGCCTATCATGATGAGTGGCATCATGCTCGCGACCGTTGGCGTCGTGCTGACGGCGGCTCTGGTCGCACTTTTGGTTAAATTTTTACTAGGGCTAACTTGGCTTGAAGCCTTGCTTTTTGGAGCGATCATCTCCTCGACCGACGCTGCGGCGGTGTTTGCGATCCTTGGAGCGAAGGAAATTTTGCTAAAAAATAACATCCGACCGCTTTTGGAGCTAGAGTCCGGATCAAACGATCCGATGGCGATTTTCCTCACTGTCACAATGATACAAATCATCGCCCTAAACACCGTCCCAGACGCCTCTGACATCACTGTTGCACTCATCAAGCAGTTTTTACTCGGCGGGCTCATGGGCTATGTTTTTGGCATATTGTTGCCATCAGCGTTTAATAGACTAAGGCTTGAATACTGGGGGCTTTACCCCGTGTTTTCGATGGCTTGGGTGATGCTTTTATACGTGCTAGCCGGCAAGGTCGGCGGCAACGGCTTTTTGGCCGTTTATATCGCGGGTATGTTTATAAATAAAAAAGAGTTCGCGCATAAGAAAAATTTGATCGGTTTTCACGACGGTATCGCGTGGACGATGCAGATAGTTATCTTTTTGACGCTGGGACTTTTGGTAAATCCTTCTCAGCTGCCTGCCGTCGCGCTTGCGGGCACAGTGATCGCGTTTTGGATCATGTTTATCGCGCGTCCGATGGGCGTTTTTCTCTCGCTTTTGCTCTCTAGATATAACGTCAAAGAAAGGATATTTATCTCGTGGGTCGGGCTTCGCGGCGTCGTTCCTATCGTACTTGCGACCTATCCGTTCGGCGCAAATTTGCCAAACTCGGAGCTCATTTTTAACACGATATTTTTCGTCGTGTTCGTCTCGATCATCATCCAAGGCATGACGCTAGAAAAGGTCGCGCAAAAATGCGGCGTCAAAGAAGAAGCCGCGCCAAAAGAGGTCGAGATGTCGAATTTACCGATCTTTTACCACACTTTACGCCAGCACACCATACGCTTTGACTCCGAAGTCGTGGGCAAAAACCTAGCCGAGCTCGAGCTTCCTAGCGACTTTTTGGTGCTACTCATCAAGCGAAAGGGCGAATACGTCAAGCCAACGGGCTCATCGGTGTTTGAAGAGGGCGACTTGCTACTGATCCAGTGTGAGGACGAGAACAAATACAACGAAACCTTAAAGACTTTTACGGCGTAAATTTGTCAAATTTTAGCCTTCGGCTTCGGTCAAATTTGACGCCGATCGGTTCGTTTTGGGCTAAAAGGAGTAAAATTTGAACTTATCCGCCGTTTCAAAGACGCTATTTATCCCGCTTAGCGCACGAATTTTCGCTTCTAAAAATTTTCCCGAGTATTTTTACGACGAAAAGGCTCTGTCGCTCGAAAAAATCGTGCAAACAAACTGTGAGTCCGTACAAGAAAAATCATCCGAATACGCACTGATGGCGTCTGCAGCCAGATACTACAATATGGACGATATCGTGCGTAAATTTTGCGCAAAATATCCAAAAAGCAACGTCTTTTACCTGGGTGCTGGGCTTGAGACGGCCTGCTTTCGTTTAAAAATCACAAACACGTACTTTTACGAGATAGATTTGCCCGAGGTTGTAGAGCTTAGGCGGCAAGTGCTTAGCGGCTGTGCAAACGATACGCTCATAGGCTGCGATATGTTTGATCTAGCTTGGGCGCGGCGCATCAATGAGAGCTTGCCTACGCTATTTGTGGCGTGCGGAGTATTTCAGTATTTTACGCGCGAGCGGGTTTTAAATTTGATCCGCGAGCTTAAAAGTGCCTTTAAAAATGCTGAGCTCGTATTTGACGCCACAAACGAAGCAGGCCTAAAGTACGCTAACAAATACGTAAAAAGTGTCGGAAACGACGAAGCGATTATGCGCTTTTGCGTCGAGGACGGCTATAAATTTGCGCTGGAAGCAGGCGTAAATTTGATAGAGGAGAGGGTATTTTTCGCTGATGTTCGAAAGATTCTTGCAAAAAGGCTTAAAATTACCACCCGCTTCATAATGAAATTTGTAGATTTTACGAAGCGAGCTAAAATTTTGCATTTTGATCTAAAAAGTTAGCCGTCTAGCTAAAAATATTTTTTGTCTGCCCTAATATTTTTGAAATTTTACGGTTTTGCTAAAGCGCAATCGTGAGGTGCAGCTCGCAGTGTCAAAGTACCGCGAGTGAAATTTAGAGCAGATTTTCATCTGCTCCGCTTAAAATTACTCCAAAGCCTGCGCAAGATCGGCGATGAGGTCGTCTGCGTTTTCTAGGCCGACGCTGATTCTGATTAGTTCTTTTGTTATGCCCGCTTTTATTAGCTCTTCGCTCGAGAGC
>CAURRL010000131.1:0-4324 GCA_963526895.1 uncultured Campylobacter sp.
CGGGTTGTGCGAACGGCTTTTATGAGTGTCAAGGGCGGATTTTTCGAGGCAAGCAAAGCGCGCCCGAATAAATCCTGCTCGTCTTGACCCTTGACGCCATAAAAACGGCTCGCTACAATGCCCGCAAATAAAAGCGAAAAAGAGAGCGACTTTTGCAGGCTCTGACGCGATATCCCTTTAGGGTGTCGCGGCACAGCTTGCAAAATGGGCTTGAGCCTAAGCGAAAGCCAAGCGCCCGCCCGTGCCGTCTTATTTGCTTTAAAAAAACAAAGTTGTATTTCTTTAACGCTCCGCCGATCAGCTCGAAGTGCTCACTGATACGGCTCCGCTTGACCGTGGTATGAATACATTTTTTACCCGATTTGCAAAAAATAAAATTTTGTGATATGATGCGCTTTATAGGGACAGAGAAAAAAGATTAAGAAAAAAATTTAAGGTTTGTATCCTTAAACGTTTAATTTGCGTTTAAAAAACTACTGCTAAACCTCTTAATTTTTCTTAAGCTTTATATTAAAATCTCGAGTTTTTAAGGGAAAACTTAAAAGCCTTGGGAAGTTTTTTAAAAAGTTTCCTAACTTATCGCAAAATGCCTACTTTTGGGGATTTAAAAAGCACTATTGGTTATCGTAAGGGTCACCAATCCACTTTTTAAATTTATAACTTCGCTTTTTAAGTTACTTATACAAAAACTATATTTAAATATGAACCCAAATTAGCATATCTCTAGCTTTTACAAAAAGCCACAACAGCAAGCATTTAATTTCATCCAATTATGTTTTTTAATAGCAATAATAATCAAAGAACCATTCAATCATGGGAGCTTTAATTAGATTAAAAAGCTTCAAAAACTATCTGTAAATTTCATTTCAAGAAAATTTAAAAATCATGAAAATCTAAACATAGTTTTTACCGACTTTATTTCAAATTTTGGATCCTAACAAAAGAAATCAACCAAGCAAGCAGCCAAATTTTGCCATCCCAAAGACAAATTTAGCTAAATCCCAAGCCTATCCTTTGCCGCTTGCGTGATTTCCTCTTCGTAGTCATAGTATTCAAACGTCGCACCGTGCTGAAACGCGCCATTTAGGATGTCGCCGCTTTGGCGATTTTTGAGGTCTATCTCGGCGATCTTAAAGCCATCCAGCGTCTCACAAAACTCCCTCAGGCGCGTAGGCGGATTTTTGAGCTTTGTAAACAAAAAGCAAAATCCGCTCCCGCCGTTTCGCCCTACGCGCCCGCGCAGCTGGTGCAGGCTCGCTAGTCCTAGCCTCTCTGCGCCCACGATCACGATCGTGCTAAGTCGCGGTAACGAGATACCGACCTCAACCACCGTGGTCGAGAGCAACACGTCGCCGTACTCGCGAAATTCGCGCAGCACCTGCTCTTTTTCTTTGTCCTTGCCGTGCGTGACGTAGACATTTGTAAAATTTGCCCGCCAAAACCCCTGCGCCTCCTCTAGCCCCTGATAGTTCGAGCTTTCGCTACTCTCAACCAGCGGATAGATCACAGCAACCTGCTTGCCTTTGGCGATTTGTGCTTTGATATGCGTCAGCAGCTCGCCAAAGTCCGCATTCTGTAAAATTTGCGTGTGGATGTGTTTTTCAAATGGCATCTGCCGCAGGAAACTAAACTCTGCAAAACTGCTTTGTATCATGCTTAGCGTTCGCGGGATCGGTGTTGCAGAAAACTGTACGACGTGAGCCCTAGTTTCATCCACTGTTTTTGTTTGCCGGTTTTGGGGCACGATTTCAGTCAAATTTGACCGCTCGTCCTCCTTAAATTTTCCGTCAAATTCGCCGTCCGCTTCGACAAGCTGCGGATCTCGCCCAAGCTCACCGCTAGCTAGAGCGTTGATTTTCTCACGTTGATTTGAGCCGAAACGGTGCTGCTCGTCTATCATAACAAGCGGTGCAGTCGGCAAATTTTGATAAAGCAAAACGTGCGTGCCGATGATGAGATTTACGCCGTCAAATTCGGGCTTATCGCCGCTTTTAACTAGCAAAACGCGCATAAAATCCGGCAGCAAGCGCGCCGCCTCTGCGTAAATTTGCTCGGCCAGTATCGACGTTGGTGCCATGATGAGCGCAGTACGTGGATATACGCTAAGCGCGGCGGCTAGCATCACAAGAGTCTTACCGCTGCCAACATCACCCATAACGACGCGCCGCACCGCCTCCTCGCCGCTAAAGTCCGCGCGTAGATCAGCGATGGCATTTAGTTGGTCATCCGTGGGCGCAAACGGCAAATTTTTAAGCCACTCCGAGATATCAAAAAGCTTGATTTTAGGCGCTTTAAAATGCGTTTTTTTAACGTTTAGCTTTTTTAGATAGTTATAAATTTCGACGAATTTTAGCACCTCTTCGCCCGCTTTTTCCCGCACGAGAGCCTCTAGCATCCGGGCGCTTTTTTCGTCTCCTTTGTGCAGATCAAGCAAAAACTCGGCCTCTCTGGGCGTGAGTCCCGCCTCGATCAAATTTGGCAAATTTACGTATTTTTGGATCAAATTTTTAAACAAATCGTCTCTAAGAGAGAGTTTGTATTTGGGTATGATTTCGTTTATTTTCGTGACGATTTTTGGATTTGTTAGCTGCCACGAGCCGTAGGCGTAGGCGCATTTGCCGCTTACAAATACGCTTTTGCCGACCTTAAAAGCGCCGTGATGCCAAGGCTTGGCGTTAAAAATCACGATCTTTACGCTTTGCTCCCACGCCTCGCACCAGCACACGGCGTGCAGCATCCCGCCTTGGCGATACGCGCTTTTTATCTCCACGGCGACGCTCACATGCCCGTCTTTTGGTGCGGCGGCTAGACTCGTATCCTCAAAGCTTTTAGGAAGCTTAAGCGCGAGGTCGAGCAGAGTGGTTACGCCGATTTTTTTTAGATTTCTTCTGTCTTTTTCATCAAATTTCATTGTAAAGCACGGCAAAACTGAGCTTTTCTATCTCTGCGTGTTCTGCGATAAACGCGTTTAGCTCGGCAAGCTTTAGCTTTGAGATTTTTTCTAGCTCGTCTTTAAAATTTCCTAGTTTAAAGCCGTTATAAAACTCGCTCTGAGCGATGTTTAGGCGGTTAAAAAGCGTTTCTTGTCGTAGCGGCTGCGAGCCTAGCAAAAATCTTTTAGCCTGCGCTAGTTCGCCAGCCTTTACGCCGTTTTTGACGAATTTCGCAAATTCGTCTTTCACGACTGCGACCGCCTCGCTCCTGCTCTCGTTTTTGGTTTGCAGATAGCCCCAAATTTGCGAGTGGCTGAGCGCAAATTCGCTCCTAGCATACGCCGAATACGCCAGCCCGCGCTTCACGCGTATCTCCTCCATCAGCCTACTGCCAAAGCCGCCCTCGCCCAAAATAAACGTCGCGACCTTGGCCTTATACCGCTCCTCGCGTGAAACGTCAAAAGGCGCGCCAAAGTAGATATAGGCTTGCTCGCTAGGTTTGATTATGGCTTTTTCGCCGCATTTTTCATCGGTTTTTAGCAGCTTCAGCTCGCGCGCTTTGCCTTGCTTTAGCGAGCTTAAAATTTCGTCCAAATTTAGCTCCTCTGGCGCCACTTCGCCGCCGAGCACTACGAACAAATTTGCCAGATCAAGCTTGCTAGAGATGAAGTTTTTAACATCGTCTAGAGTGATGCTTTCTACGCTTTGCTTCGTACCGATACTAGGTCTTGCTAGATTCGTACCGGGATAGAGTAGTCCGTTTAGCGCGACTCTAGCCAGATAGTCGTAGTCGCTCTCGTTGCTGGAAATTTCGCCTAAAGTCAGAGTTCGCACCTTTTCAAAGCTTTTTTGGCTTAAATTTGGCTCCTCTAAAAGCTCTTTTAGCTTGGCAAGCGCAAAAGAAAAGTGCTCCTTTAGGCAGTTTAGCTCAAACGCAAACGTCTCAAATCCCGCACTCGCGTAAAGGCTTATCGCGCGCGTTTCAAGCTCTTTGGCAAAGTCTGCCGCACCCTTACTTAGCGTGCCTTCGTCGAAAATTTTCGCGGCGAATTTAGCTAGTCCTGCCTTGTCCTCTACGCAAGCTCCGGCAACCTTGAAAATAAGCTTTAGGCTTACCGCGGGCAGGGTTTTGCTCGCCTCGTAAACGGCTGGGATTTGTAAATTTGCGGCTTTTAAATTTATGATTTTCATCAATAAAACCTTTCTAAAATGTCGTAATTAGTATTGCGTTTGGCGGGTTTTTCGCCGATGTCTTTGATAAGGCGTATCATCTCGTCTTGATTCATACGGTAGCTAGCGCCCGCGGCCTTGACGACGTTTTCCTCCATCATCGTGCTACCTAGGTCGTTTGCGCCAAACAGCAGCGCCAGCTGCCCGATGTAGCTGCCCTG
>CAURRL010000132.1:0-4292 GCA_963526895.1 uncultured Campylobacter sp.
CAAGCAAAACAGCATAAAAAATACCCAGCTCAAAGCGAAGAAAAATACGGCGTCCATTTTGCAATCTATGCCATGATTTTTATATGCTGCGACCCTAAAGCCGATATAAACGGCAAGCAATGCGCAAGATAGTATCGTGAGCGGGTTAAATAGCGCAGAAAGCGTTATTTGGCTCATCTCCGCGCCTAAGATAGACGCCATGGGCGCAAAAGTAACGAAGGCGCAAAAGTAAAAAAGGATAAATAAAATTCTAGCCTGGAAAATAACGCTAAGAACTGATTTTATGATTTTTAACAATTGTTTCCTTTAAACGTTTGGCAACTTAGGGCTTGAAATTTGACTACGATTTTAGCTAAATTTAAATGAAATTTATCGACTCTCGTCTAGCGGGTCTTAAATTCGGCGTTGCTATATAATGTATTTACTTGAGCCGTTTAAATTTGAAACGCGGCGAGTCGCCTTTTGGTTTATAAATTTATCTGCTTTATCGCTCGTAAAATTTCATCCTCGAGGGCTAAAAAATCCTTTGCGATGACGATAAATTCGTTATTTTTTAGCGAGGCGTCGTCGTAGATCGGGGCTTTGAGCGTTGCTAGATCGATCATCTTTGCGCCCGCGCCCGCAGCGATAATCTCGCCCGCGGCGTTGTCCCAGATAGAGCTTGGCGAGTAGCGCATGTAAGCGCCCGCGAGATTTTCGGCGATGCGGCAGTATTTGATCGCCGAGCTTAGTCGCGCGATGTCCAAATTTAGAGCGGCTGCGAGCTTGCCGGCCGTTACGTTTTTGCCGCGTTTACCGCTGATTATCGTTTGCGGCGCGCGCTCTTTTGCGGCTAGAGTTTGCGGGATAAATGCGCCGTTTTTATAAAGCTCTTTTTGCGTTGGCTCGCCCTTTGTCGCGCTATAAATTTCGCCGGTAACGGGCACGTAGATAACGCCAAGAACCGGGCGTCCGTCCTCTATAAGCGCGATGCAGACGCAAAACTCGCCGCTACCCTCGATAAAATCCTTCGTGCCGTCTAGCGGATCGATGAGCCAAAACGTCCGCGCGGACTCGCCCAAAATCTTTTCCTCCGAGCAGATCGGGATTTGCGAGCTTTTTAGCGTTTCAAATATCGCCGCATTTGCCGCGAGATCGGCTGAGGTCACGGGCGAGCTGTCGGTTTTTAAATTTACCTCAAAATTTGAGGCGTTTTTGTTGCGCGCGATTTTGGACAAGGTTGAGCGGGTCGCTAAAATCTCGTCGTCAAAGCCCTTGTGGGCGTAAAATTTCATTATCTCATCGCCTGCTTTTAGAGCCGCAAGCTTGGCTAGGTTTAGTAAATTTTGCATTTTGGTTTCTTTTTTTAGCGGCTCGTCTCTTGCGCGCCTTTAAATGAGCTAGAAATTTTCTCCCTCGATGAACTATATGTTCTATCTTCGGTCGAAAATTTCGTCGCAACATTTAAATTCATCGCAAGATACTTCGCCTTGTCGTTTTGTGTTCAAATTTAAAGTTAAATTTGCGAATTTGAGTTGCCCAGACCCGCACCCTAAAAACGTAAATTCTACCTTAACTTAAAGAGTTAAGGCGTCGTATTTTTTCGTCAGACGAGGCAGTGGCGAACGAGGCGAGGGAGCGTATATATAATACGTGACCGAAGCCGACCGAGCCGCTAACGACGTATGGCGGAAAAAGACAAGCCGCCAAATTTAAAATTATTTCGGCGTCCTGTTCGTCTCTCCGACGTATAGCTGCCTTGGCCTCACGATCTTGATACTCTCCTGCTCTTTTAGCTCTATCCATTGGCTGATCCAGCCCGGTATCCTGCCAATGACGAAGATGACCGCAAACATATCATTTGGTATGCTAAGCGCCTTTAAAATCAGTCCCGAGTAAAAATCGACGTTCGGGTAGAGGTTGCGCGAGATGAAATACTCGTCGTTTAGCGCGATCTCCTCGACCCTTTTAGCAATTTTTAGAAGCTCGCTGTTTATGCCGATCTCGTCAAACAGTTGGTCGCACATAGATTTTAGCACCTTTGCGCGCGGATCGAAGTTTTTATACACGCGGTGACCAAAGCCCATCAGCCTAAACGGATCGTTTTTATCTTTGGCACGGACGATGTATTTATCGACGTTTTCGACCGAGCCGATCTGCTCTAGCTGGCGGATGACACCCTCGTTTGCGCCGCCGTGAGCCCAGCCCCATAGCGCTCCGATACCAGCGGCGATACACGCATACGGGTGCGCGTGCGTCGAGCCTACCGTGCGCACGGTCGTCGTGGAGGCGTTTTGCTCGTGATCGGCGTGCAGCATAAAGACCGTATCAAGCGCCTTGACCTCGATCGGACGCAAATTTACGTGCTCGTACGGATAGCTCCTCATCATGTAGAGGAAATTTTCCGTAAAGCCGCGGTCTAAATTTGGATAAATGATCGGCAGTCCGCGAGAAAATCTATAAGAAAATGCCGCTATGGTCGGTATTTTGGCGATTATTCGCATCGCCATCTCGTGATACTCCTCTGGCTTATCCATGTTTAGGTGATCGAAGTAAAACGCCGAGAGTGCAGCAACCGCCGCCTGCAAGATCGCCATCGGGTGCGCCTTATCCGGAAATGCGTCAAAGAGCTTCATCATGCCCTCGTGGATGAAGCTGCGTTTTTTAAGCTCGAGTTTAAATTCGTCGTACTGCTTTTCGTTTGGTAGCTCTTTATTTAGCAGCAGATACGCCACGTCGATGAAGGTTTTATTTTCCGCTAGATACGCGATATCGTAGCCGCGGTACATCAACTCGCCTTTTAACCCGTCGATATAAGTGATGCTAGAGCGGCACATCGCCGTCGAGCTGTAGCCGCGGTCAAACGTAAACATCCCCGTATCGCTAAAAAAAGTCGAGATATCGATGACGTCGGGCCCCATGGTACCGTGAAGTATCGGAAAGTCGTAGCTTTTGCCGTTTCTGTTGTCGGTTAGTGTAACCGTATCGCTCATCTTAGCTCCTTTGTAAATTTGATTTTACGCTCATTAAAATTTTAATACATATCGTGACTATTATAGCCTGAGTTAGACTCGCTAGTATGAAAGAGAAGTAAAAATTTTCATTTATACCGCCTGATTTGTAGGCTATGGTAGCAACGGCGATGAGAAGCGTTAGCGGCATCGAGTGCGATAGCGCGAAAAGGACGGTGTTTTTTAGCCCTAGGATGTTTAAAAACACCGTGCTAGCCGCGAGCCTAAAGCCTATCATGACGCCAGTTATCAGCGCCGCGTCGCGCACGACCCCGTCTATCATAAATGCGTTAAGTTTAAACGTCGAGCCGATATGCACGAAAAATGTCGGCACCAAAAAGCCAAAGCCAAAGCTAGCAAGCTTGTGCGGCAGGTCTTTTTTGTGATCGAAAAAGGTCGCGATAAAGGTCCCTGCCACAAACGCGCCAAACGCGATCTCTAAATTTAAATAAAGCATAAGCGCGATGATGCCAAAAAACAGCGCCATACACAGGCGGATGTCTTTTTCGGAGTTGTCGTAGTGGGGCATCAGGATGACGCGCAGCTGCGGATACCACCAAAATAGCACATTTAGCGTCTTGTACCCGATCACCGCCGCGGCTAAAAATCCGCTCAAATATATGATCGAAAACGCCAGCTCGCTGCCCGCGCCAAATTTCATATACGCGCCGACGAAGGTTAGCAGCGTGATACTCACGACTTCGCCGATCGAGGCGATGAGCATGCCGATATTTAGCCACTCCTCGTTTTTGCCGTACTCTTTAAACAGCGTAAATATCATGCCCACGGCCATCAGCGGTACGATGAGGATAAAAAGGCGGTTTAGATCAAACGAAAACGTCAGTAGCGCCGAGAGCAGATAGAGTATCGCCAGATAGATGACGCCCGTTTTTAGGATCTTTTTATCTATCGTAAAAAATAGCTTGAGATCGACCTCCGTACCGGCTAAAAACATGAGGTAGAAAAAGCCTACTTCGCTCACGATTTTAAACATTTCGTTGTGCCCGATAAAGCCCAAATATCCCGCTATCGAACCCAAAATAATCTCCACCGGCGCGATAGGAATTCGTAAAATTTTAGAAAAATAGGGCGACGTAAATATAATAAAAGATAGCGCGATGAGGATAGTTAGCTCGTTTGCCTGCAAGAAAGTCCTTTGTAAATGAGGGATTATAGCCTAAGGTTTTTTATTCTTTGATAAATTTGATCCGCTTGGGCTCGTCTTTTTGCCCTATACTTCGTTACTTTTAAATTTGGCTCGGTCATTACCTACATGGTAACTCCCGTCGCCAAATTTAAAAG
>CAURRL010000133.1:0-4282 GCA_963526895.1 uncultured Campylobacter sp.
TTAACCCAAATTTCGATTGCCTCAATAAGCGTAAATTTAGCTCAAATTTGACCCGCGCCGCTAAAAAGCAAATTTAAATAAGCCCATCCAAATCGATCTCGATGCCGACGGGGCAGTGATCAGAGCCCATGATATCGCTCAGGATAAACGCGTCTTTTAGGCGGTCTTTGAGGCTTGATGAAATGAAAAAATAATCGATCCTCCAGCCGACGTTTTTGGCGCGGGCGTTAAAGCGGTAGCTCCACCAAGAATACGCGTCCGCCGCGTCGCCGTGCACCTGCCGAAAGGTGTCGATAAAGCCGCGTGCGACGACCTCGTCCAGCCACGCGCGCTCGATAGGCAAAAAGCCCGAGGTTTTGGCATTTGCCTTTGGATTTTTAAGGTCGATCTCGTGGTGCGCGGTGTTCACGTCGCCGCAAAATATCACGTCTTTGCCCTGTTTTACGAGCTCCTGGATGTAGGCTAAAAATTTAGCGTAAAAGTCCATCTTGTAGGCTAGGCGCGCGTCGTCTTTTTGGCCGTTTGGAAAGTAGATGTTAAAAAGTACGATGTTGCCGAATCTATGCTCCAAAACCCGCCCCTCGTCGTCGTCGAAAAACGCCGCCTTTTGCGTAGCGGAGCTAAATTTAGCCAGACTCATCACGCCAGAATACCCAGCTCTGGCTGCCGAATTTACGCTGATTTCGTTAAATCCGAGCCTGTAAATCTCGGCAGGCACGTCGCTCTCGCGCACCTTTATCTCCTGAAGGCCCAAAAAATCGGGTTTTTGCCCCTCTAGCCAAGCAAATCCGTCTTTGGCGGCGACCGCGCGCAGTCCGTTTACGTTCCAGCTGATTAGTTTCAAATTTGATCCTTTGTTAAATTTGGCGTATTGTATCGCAAGAGCCGTAAAATAAGCTAAAATTTAGTAAAATTAGGTTCATTTTAAGGAGTAAAAAATGAAAAAAATCATCGTTTTATCGCTCGCGCTTGCCGCGTTTTTAGGCGCGAAAGAGGTAGATACTGCCGAGATATTTTTGTCAGACGTCAAGTCTATGCACGCGCTAAAATCGTTTTTAAAAAAGAATAAAAACGATATCGTAAAGCTAAAACTAAGTTACTGTGTCAATGAAAACAGCATGCAATACGTAGAAGCCGAGGCGACCAAGCGAAAAGAGGGCGAAAACTATAGTCATCTGGGCGAAAGTTTCGTTACGGCAGACGGCAGTAAAGTAACCTACGTAGGAAAAAATTACGACTTTGGCGAAGGGTATGACGGAGATGTAAACACCGGCATAGAATACGGCGAACTAATGCTGGACGAGCCTAACAGCAATCATCTCAAAAATATATTTTTAAAAGTCGGAAATTCAAATTTTGGGCAAATATACAAATGGGAATACGAATGGCCTGACGAAGAAAGCGAGAGCAAAAAATGTAAATTTGGACAAGTCGTCCTAGACGGCGCGTTTTACGTATACCACGAAGACGAAAATGAAAAAGGTAGAGAAATGTACAAATACAATATGAAGCCAGAGCTTATGGGGCAGGATCCGGGCGATAAATACGATGCCTTTTTTCTCGATCCTATTGCGAAAAAATACTTTAAACTGCTAGAATACAAGTAAATTTAGCGCGATGACGGAGCTAGAGAGGGAGATTTTCGGTCAAATTTTGGGCGAGAAAAAGATGGAAATCATCTTGTTTCTAGCCCAAAATACAGACGAAAACGGCTTCATAACCGTTAAAATTTCAGAGATCTGCGAGCGGACGGACGCCAGCAAACCCACCGTTACGCAGACTATCAAGCTGCTTGAAAATCGCAAAATTTTCGAGCGTGTAAAAAACGGGATTTATAGATTTAAAAATTTAAAGGAACTAGAGAAAAAATGAGGAAAATTTGGATACTAGCCGCTGCGGTTGCGCTCGCAAATGGCGCGATAAAAGAGGCTGGACTAAATGCTTGCATAAATAAAGGCGACACCGCAAGCTGCGAAAAAACGCTCGCTGCGCTAGAAAAAAGCTGCTCGGGCGGCGACGCACTGGCGTGCTACTTTGCCGCGGAGTTTTACGCCAAAGGGCTAACGGGCTACAAAGATGGCGCAAAAGCCTTTGCGATCTACAAAGACGCCTGCGCCGCCGGGAGCGCGGAGAGCTGCTATGAGGAGTCGGTGTTTTATCTAAAAGGCGACATCGCGCCGCAAAGCTTCGAACTATCGGGCGAGCGACTCAAAAAGGCCTGCAAGCTTGGCTCCAAACGAGCGTGCAATATACTTGAACTAGCGAAGTGATCTGTTTTGCTTGCTAAAAAACGAGCTTTAATATGCGGCAAAAATGCGAACGTGGAGTCAAATTTTAGCTTTGACTCAGTAATTTAAGTGATTTCAAGCCATTAAATTTGAATAATTTGCGGTGAAACTTCGCTCAATTTTTTTATAAAACCGCTTATAATAAATTAAATGCCTTGCTTCAAATTGTCAAATTTGAGGTCTTCACGGGTTTTAGATTTTAATAAAATCTGATTACGAGCTAAATTTGGCTTTGTTTTGAATTTATTTTGAAGGACGATTTTTGTTTGGTGTATTGGCGGTATAGTGAATGAAAATTTGATAAATTTGGACGATTTCACGTCAATTTATCAAGCTTAGCGTTTAGTAAATTTGATTACTTTGCGCGTTTTTGTTCGACTTTTATGTGAATTAAATTAACAAAAACAGCGTGTTGAAAATATGAAATTTTGAATGAAATTTAAAATTTACAGATCGGCGTCCGAGATCGCTTCAGCCTGATAATGCGCAATCAGCGGCTCGATAATCTCGTCAAAAAGTCCCGCCGCCATTATCGCGTCGAGGCGGTAAAGCGTCAAATTTATGCGGTGATCGCTGATGCGGTTTTGCGGGAAGTTGTAGGTGCGGATACGCCCCGAGCGGTCGCCCGTGCCGACTTGGCTTTTGCGCTCGCTGGTTTCTTTGGCTAGGCGCTCTTCTTCTTGGATCTCATAAAGGCGCGCTTTTAGCACCTTCATCGCGGCTTCTTTGTTTTTGTGTTGGCTTTTGCCGTCTTGGTTCGTGACAACGATGCCGGTCGGGATGTGAGTAATACGCACCGCCGAGTCGGTCGTATTTACCGACTGTCCGCCGTGACCTGAGCTGCGCATGACGTCGATACGAAGGTCGTTTGGATTTATCTCGATCTCGCTATCTTCGACTTCTGGCATGATAGCGACCGTGACTGCAGATGTGTGCACGCGACCCTGGCTTTCGGTCTCGGGTACGCGCTGAACGCGGTGAGTGCCGCCCTCAAATTTGAGCCTCGAGTACGCCCCCTTGCCCTTTATTAGCAAGATAATCTCTTTAAAGCCGCCGGTGTTGCCCTCGCTTTGGCTTACGATCTCAAATTTATACCCGCGAAGCTCGGCGTATCTGGCATAGGCATTAAACAAATCGCCAGCAAAAAGCGCCGCTTCATCTCCGCCCGTACCCGCACGGATCTCTAAAAATACGTTTTTATCGTCGTTGGGATCTTTTGGAAGGAGTAAAATTTTAATCTCTTCTTCGAGATTTTCTTTTTGGGATTCGAGATTTTTTAGCTCATCTTTGGCTAGCTCGCCAAGCTCGGCGTCATCGAGTAGAGCCTTGTTCTCCTCGATATCCGCGAGAGCTTGCAGATAGGACTTTGCAGCCGAGGCGATATCTTCTAAATTTGATTGCTCTTTTGAGAGCTTGGTCATATTTGCGATATCGTTTGTGATAGACGGATCGCTAAGCAGACGAGAGAGCTCGTCGTAGCGATCCAAAAAAGGCTGCAGTTTGTCGGCTAACATTAAAATTTAGATTAAGCAGATAGTTTGTTTACGAGTTTTGCAAGGCGTCCTACGCGGCGAGAAGCTGTTTGTTTTTTCAAAAAGCCTTTGCTAACGAAGCTGTGGAAATCTTTGTTTGCCACTTTAAACGCGTTTAGCGCAGCTTCTTTATCGCCTGCCTCAACGGCTACGCGCACGGCTTTAGTGATATTTTTAAGCCTAGTGCGGTAAAATCTGTTTCTTTCAGTCCTTTTGATAGTCTGTCTGGCTCTTTTTTCAGAAGATTTATGGTTTGCCATAATGTCCCTTTTGTCATAATTTTAGTCCGTGATTATATAAAAATCAGTTTTAAAATCCGCTTAATTTAAGTAAAATTTAAAGCGAGGAAATTTACAACTTAAATTTGGATATTTTTTGATAAAATAGGTCGAAAATTTAATAAATTTATGGGATTTGCCAAGCAAAAAGCTGTTTGGCAAATTCTGCGGTGCAGTATTTTGA
>CAURRL010000134.1:0-4265 GCA_963526895.1 uncultured Campylobacter sp.
TTACAAAATCATCGCTCCGATTACGCCGCCGATTAGTAGCGGTATATTAAAGAAGATGAAAGTCGGCACGCACGTATCATATATGTGATTGTGCTGGCCGTCGGCGTTTAGACCGCTCGTAGGCCCTAGCGTGCTGTCGCTAGCCGGACTGCCCGCATCGCCCAGAGCCGCCGCGATACCAACTAGCAAGATGATCGCCGCCGGAGAAAATCCTAGTGAAAGAGAAAACGGCACGTAGATAGCCGCGATGATCGGTATCGTGCCAAAGCTCGTGCCGATGCCCATAGTAACGAGCAGGCCGATAGCTAGCATCAGTATCGCGCCGCCTATTTTGCCGCCTGCGACCGCGCTAGCAAAGCTCACTAGCTGCTCGATGCCGCCGCTCTCGCGTAAGACCGAGCCAAAGCCCGCGGCAACGAGCATGATAAATGCGATAAAGCCCATCATCGCTAGGCCGCTGTCCATGATTTTGTCGATTTTTCGGTACTCGATACCGCCAAAAACCACCATAACTAGCAGGCCGATAAGCGCGCCAAGAGGCATACTCTCGGTATAAATTTGCACTCCAAACGCCGCAACCGCACCACCTAGCACCGCCCACTCTTTTTTCGTCATTTTTAGGCTTGCGGCCATCTGCGCCTCTTGCTCTTCGCTCTTTTCAAATTTAGTGTGCGCGTAGTCGCGTTTTTTGCGGTAAAAGACGAAAACGGCTAAGAGCAAACCCACTAGCATAGAAAGGCCGCCGATCCACATCACGCTTGAGATCTCGCTCATCTGCACTTCTATGCCGTTGTTTGCGAGTTCTTTTTTGATGATGCCGTGAAAGATAAGTCCAAAACCAACGCTAAGGCTAACGTATGGCGCCTTTAGTCCGAAAGTTAGCGCGCACGCGACGGCTCGTCGGTCGATGCCTAGGCGGTTCATCAGCGGTAAAAGCGGCGGGATGAGAATCGGGATAAAAGCGATGTGAACTGGGATCAAATTTTGCGAAAAGCACGCAATCGCGGCGATTATCAGAGCAAAATAGGTGCTAGTTTTTGCTAGAGCCTTGCTAACGGCGTTTATGAGGATCGCCGTTAGGTTCGTGTTGGCTATCGCGGCTGCGAGAGCGCCGAGCAAGATATAGCTGAGCGAGGTCTCTAGGTTACCCTTCATGCCCGTTATCAGCGTCGATGTAGTGGCTGTTAGCGCGTCGAAAAACGCCCCTACGCCGGCAAATCCGCCGTGATAGATGAGACCCGCGACTAGGGCGGAGACGAGGATGGAAAGCAGGATGTTAAACCTTAACAAACAAAGCGCGGTCATCACGAGGATACTGATCACGACGGGATTGGTTAGCATTATTTTCCTTTTTGTAAATCAAATTCTTAAATCAAATTTCGCCGCCGATCAAATTTGACGACTAGCGGCGAACGAGCGTCAAATTTATCTAACGCGGATGCCTACTTGCGGGCGAGGCGAATAGTAATAATCGTCGCGTCTGTCGCGGTATCCGTCATCATATCCGTCGTCGTAGCCTCTTTCGTAGCTTCGGTCGTCCGATTTGCTCGAGCCGCCTTTTTTTATGTTATTGTTTTTTATGTACTGATCGACTAGTTTATCGCGATAGTCTCTGCCTCGGTCGGTTTGTTTGTAGCCGCCGTACGGAGGGTCCATATATATCACTACGTCGTCGTCGTATCTATCTTGGTGGCGGCGTGTTTTGTTTTTGTTGCGGTTATAAGGGGTGTTTTTTAAAGATTAGTTTGTATAAAGGTCGTAAGCGGTTTGCCAATTTAAAAAAAAACCAGTAAAAAGAGCGATTAAAACAAGTTTTTTCATGTCAAATCCTTTCTGGTTATTTCTAAATCATTTTATAACATCAAATTTAAAATAAAGTAAATTTTTAGCGCAAATATATTACAATTTTGTAAATTTCCCCAAGGAGTTATCAATGAAAAAGTCGCTTTTTAGCGCATCGAAGATCGCGGTTTTGGCTCTGCCTTTTCTTTTGACGGGTTGTATGTCGTCGATGAGTATGGGCTCGCCGGGCGCTAAGACCGCAGCCACCGGCTCGGCAGGCGGAGAAAACGCTCAAAATGCCAATTCACAGCTTAAAAGATGTAGCCAGTCTTTGGGCACGGTGACTATCTACGAGGATAGAGACTCTGACTGGTATACTATCCTTACGAGAGATTACAGACTACCTTCTACCGTTCCTGTCATCAGGCTCTTGGCCCAGCAGTCAAACTGCTTCGTCATCGTCGAGCGCGGCAAAGCGTTTAACCAAATGCTAGAAGAACGCGCGTTGATGGAATCTGGCGAGCTCAGAAAGAACTCGAATTTCAAAAAAGGTCAAATGGTCGCGGCTGATTATACTATCACTCCTTCGGTGATCTTTAGCGCTGAGGATACTAGCGGCGTAGGCGGTGTAGTGGGCGCGCTCTTTGGCGGTATCGCCGGCGCAGTAGCAGGCGGCTTTAACACGAGCGATGCGAGCACGGTTTTGACTCTCATTGAAAACCGCTCTGGCGTGCAGCTGGCAGCGGCTGAGGGAAGTGCTAGGAACTACGACTTTGCAGGACTTGGCGGACTATTTGGCAGCTCGGCCGGTGGAGCGCTCGGAGCTTATGCGAAGACCCCTGAAGGCAAGGTCATCGTAGCGGCTTTCACCGACTCGATGAATAACCTAATCGACGCCGTCAGAAACTATAAAATGCAAACCGTAAAAGGCGGCTTGGGTGCGGGCGGCGCGATGAAAGTAGCGGAGTAAATTCGGCTTTGCCGAGGCTAGACGCTACTAAGGCGCTCTAGCCTTTTTTAAGCGCAAGGCAATCTCCGCTATGCGCTTAAATTGAGCTTTCGGGTTCAAATTTTCTCACGATAATAACGTAAATTTTAGATCTTGCACGTATGATTGCCGTTCCGTGCACGCCCTTTCAAATTTTTATGCTTATGTAATTAAATAATTGATAAAATCGCCCAAATTCCACTAAAAGGATCAAATTTGAGAAGCGACGTCATCAAAAAAGGCTATACGCGCGCGCCGCACAGAAGCTTGCTAAGAGCGACCGGGCTAAAGGACGAGGACTTTGAAAAACCCTTCATCGGCGTGGCAAACAGCTTCATCGAGATCATCCCGGGGCATTTTTTCCTCAACAAATACTCCGAAATTTTAAAAGACGAGATCCGCAAAAACGGCTGCGTGCCGTTTGAGTTTAACTGTATCGGCGTGGACGACGGCATCGCGATGGGACACGCCGGGATGCTTTATAGCCTACCTAGCCGCGAGCTGATCGCAAACTCCATAGAAACGGTGATGAACGCGCATGCCCTAGACGCGCTCGTGTGCATGCCAAACTGCGATAAAATCGTGCCCGGCATGGTGATGGGTGCGCTTCGCGTGAACGTGCCGACGGTTTTCGTCAGCGGCGGCCCGATGAAAAAGGGCTACACCAAAAAAGGCGAGCCGATCGACCTATCCACGGCGTTTGAGGCGGTGGGTAAATTTGAAACCAAAGAGATCAGCGCCGAGGAGCTAAAAGAGATCGAGTGCGCCGCCTGTCCGAGCGGAGGCAGCTGTTCGGGGATGTTTACGGCAAACTCGATGAATACGCTGTGCGAAGCGATGGGTATCGCGCTAAAAGGTAACGGCACGGTGCCTGCGCTTACGCCTGAGCGCGAGGAGCTTATCCGCGAGGCGGGACGCCGAATTTGCCAAATCGCGCTCGATGAAAAATACAAAATCCGCAACATCGTGAATGAAAAATCGATCCAAAACGCCCTGGTAGTCGATATGGCGATGGGCGGCAGCAGCAACACCGTGCTGCACATCCTGGCTATCGCGCGCGAAGCGGGGGTAAATTTACAGATCGCTGGACTCAACGAGATCAGCCGCAAGATCGCGCACATCGCTAAAATCAGCCCGAGCCTGCCAAACGTGCATATGGAGGACATCGACCGCGCGGGCGGCCTAAGCGCCGTGATAAATGAAATTTCACGCCGCGATAACGGGCTGCTAGGGCTAGACGCGCTAACGGTCACTGGCGAGAGCCTAGGCGAGCGCGTCGGAGCTAGCGTCATAAAAGACGAATCTGTCATCCGCAAGGTCGAAAACGCCTACTCGCAGGTCGGCGGGCTGGCGGTTTTGTTTGGAAATTTAGCCGAGCAGGGCTGCGTCATCAAGACCGCGGGCATCATCGGCGAGCGCAAATTTAGCGGCAAGGCCGTGTGCTTTAACAGCCAAGACGAGGCGATAGAGGGCATCTCAAGCGGCAAGGTAAACA
>CAURRL010000135.1:0-4259 GCA_963526895.1 uncultured Campylobacter sp.
CGGTAAATTTAGCGTCTATATAAAAGGCAAGGTTCGCGCGGGCAGCGTTTTAAATTTCGGCGAAAATTTGACCGCCGAGGTCTGCGAACTCTTTGACGACGGCTCGCGCACGGTCAAATTTAGCCAAAACGGCCAATTTTTGGACACAGCCGCGCTTTATAAAATCCTATCTCACATCGGCCACGTGCCTTTGCCGCCATATATCAAGCGAAGCGACACCAAAGACGACGAGAGCTGGTATCAAAGCGTGTTTGCCAAAAACGAGGGCGCAGTGGCGGCTCCGACGGCGAGCCTGCACTTTAGCGACGAGATGATCGCGCGCCTAGCAAAGGACCGCGAGGTAGCCTACCTCACGCTGCACGTGGGCGCGGGGACCTTTAAGGGTGTGGAGAGCGAGGATATCACGCAGCACAAGATGCACGCGGAGTTTTACGATATCCCGCAAGATACGCAAAATTTGATCCGCTCAAATAGACCGATCCTGGGCGTGGGCACGACGGTGACGCGCTGCGTGGAGGAGTTTGCAAGAAGCGGCAAGTCTAGCGGCGAGTGCAGGCTGTTTTTAAATTTAAACAACAAACCCATCCGCCAAAACTACCTGCTGACAAATTTTCACCTGCCAAAATCAACGCTAATCATGCTCGTTACGAGTTTCGTCGGGCTTAGGCAAACTATGCGGATCTACAAAACCGCCGTGGAGCAAAAATACAAATTTTACTCCTACGGCGACGCGATGCTGGTTATATAGCTGTGAGTTTCGCGTATATTTTCCTGATTTTTGCCGCGCTTTATCTAGCGGTTTTGGGCGGTTGCTATTTTATGGATAAACTTAAAAGGTCAAATGGCGTGATAAAAAAAGAAACTACGCAAAAAAACGGTACGAGCGAGACCAGCAAATCTAGCGAGGCAAACACGCTGCCAAAAGTCGATATCGCTGGCGGTTTGCTGTTTTTAGCCTCCTCGCTCAACGAGGACGCGCAAAAAAACACGAACTACGTGCTGCTAGACTACGACATCGCCTATCCTAGGCTGTTTTACGCAGATATAGCCGCCCTTGCAAAGCTCATAGATGCGATGGCTCAAATTTTCCTTTTAAACGTCTCAAACTCGACCGTTACGATCAAATTTTTGCTATCAAACTACTACAAAAATAACATCAAATTTACCCTTAGCGTCCACTGCGATCATGACTTTTTTACGAGCAAAAGCACGCCTCGCGTAAATATGAACGCTCAAAGCCGCAAATACTATGAAACAGCGATGGCGCTAGCCGAGCAAAACGGCTCAACTATCAGATTTGAGTTTGATCACGGCGTGCGCATTAGCACCGAAATTTCGCTGCGTCTGTGCGACGATAAGCTCGATCTCATGCAAAGCTTTAAGATAAAAAATCCCAAAAATTTTAGCGCCCTCGTCGCCGAGCCAAACCCCTATTCGTTTAATATCATCAAAAAAGATCTCGAATTTATCGGCATCGACGTGAAGCCGAGCAACGAGTGGAGTATCGTAAAACGCCACATAGAGGATATGATATTTCGCCCAAACGTCGTCTTTATCGAGGAGAGCCTGCTACGCGAGATAGATGGCGCTCTATCTACGCTTTTGATAGAAAAAAAGATCGCGCTAGTCGTGCTAAAAACCACGAACGCGGCGGTAAATTTAAACCCGAAAATCCGCGTCTGGACGCTAATTCAGCCCTATCTGTCCGACACTCTCGTGCGTATCTTAAATGAAGCTTACGAATTTGAGATGCAAAACGGGGATAAAATTTAGCTTTCTGAAATTTTACCCGTTTTTTGAGCTTACAAGTCCTTTCATTTCATTTTATAACGACAAATTTGACCCAAAACCTCTAGCTCCAAAATGATATAATAAGCCCAAATAACGGAGGCCAAAATGAATAAAATAACCTGCATCTGCCTAGGCGTGCGAAGCATACAAAGGGCGCTCAAATTTTACCGCGAAGGCCTGGGGTTTCAGACGGATTGCAAAGAGGACAATCCGCCGGTATGTTTTTTCAATACACCTGGGACTAAATTTGAACTCTATCCGCTAGACGCGCTAGCTCGAGATATCGACGAGAACGATCCGCCCAGAGGAAGCGGATTTGCCGGCATCACGCTAGCCTATAACGTAAAAAACAAAGAGGACGTGGGTAGCGTCATAGAACTAGTAAAAAAGGCGGGCGGAACTATCGTCAAGGAGCCGCAAGTTGCGTTTTGGGGCGGATACCACGCGTATTTTGCCGATCCGGACGGATACTACTGGGAGGTGACTTGGGGGCCTGATTTTAAATTTGACGAGGATGGGCTACTCAAGTTTTAGAGCAACCGGCGTCAAAGCGAGCTTTATTTTGTACGTCCGCTTGCAGCAAAGCTAAATTTTAGCGGCAGCAAAAAAGGAAAAATCATGAAAAACATAGTCGTGTACATACACGGCAAAGGCGGAAGCGCGCAAGAAGCGGCTCATTTTCAACCGCTTTTTGCGGATAGCGACGTGCTGGGATTTGATTACGAAGCGCGCACGCCGTGGGAGGCGAAAGAGGAATTCGTGCGGCATTTTGAGCCTATCCTTAAGAGCCGCAAATCCGTGACGATTGTCGCAAACAGTATCGGCGCGTTTTTTGCCATGCACGCCTTACAGGACATGGGGATAAAAAAGGCGTATTTTATTTCGCCAATCGTAAATATGCAAAATTTAATCGAAAAAATGATATTGCAGGCGTACGTGAGCGAGGATGAGCTGCGAGATAGGGGCGAGCTGGACATGGGGTCTGGAGAAAAACTTTCGTGGAAATATCTTTGCTACACCAGAGAGCATCCTATCTGCTGGACGGCGCCGACGTATATTTTATACGGCGAAAATGACGATCTAACCTCTTTTGAAACGATTTGCGAGTTTGCAAACCAAATCGGTGCAACGCTTACTGTCATGAAAAACGGCGAACATCGGTTTTATACGGCAGAGCAAATGCATTTTTTGGATAATTGGATACGACGATACAGCTGATGGCGGCTGGCTTTTAGATAAAATTTGACTCCAAATCGTAGCGCGCCTAACCCTCAAGTCAAATTTGACTCGCAAATCCGCCGCTCAAGCTGCTTTTAAATTTTACGTAAAATCTCGGCTAAATTTACAGCCGAGACGTAAATTTGACTCAAATTTACTCACTCTATACGAGGCAACGATCAGCCGAGACGGCCCTAACGTAACTCTGGCGCAAAACTAAAATTTGCCGCCATTTTACCGCGCGCCAAATTTGCTCAAAGTCTCAAATACCGCTTTAAAATAATCATCGCCGCGATGCTATCCAGGCGTCCGTCGCGTCTGCCCTCGGCGTAAATTTCGCTCGCCTCAAAGCTACTCATCGCCTCGTCCTGATAGACCACCTCGCCGTCAAATTCGAGCAGCGACACGAAGTGCTCGATCCGCCGCCGCATCTCATCCTCGCTAGATCCCCCAAGCGGCACGCCCACGACTAGCTTTTTTGCTCCGTATTCGCGCAAAACGGCGCTAACGTCGCGCGCGGCTTGATTGCGATTTTTGCGTAGAACGGGTGTTTGCGGCATCACGGTTTGCCGGACGGCTAGCGCCAAGCCGATACGTTTTAGCCCAACGTCGATGGCCATTATGCTCATTTTCGTCCTTTAGATTTTCTCAAATTTAGCGATAAATTTGACGGCAGACAGGCTCAAATTTGATAGCCACGCTCCGTCAAATTTACAAAATCAAACGTCGCCGAAATGCATTTACCGCCGTCAAGCCGATAAATTTTTACTTCAAATTTTACCGCCGTTTTAACAAAAACTCGCGCGGCGCAAATTTGAGCTCAAAAGCCACTAAATTTTACTCCGCAAATACCGTAAGCCCAGATATTCGCAGCTTGCCTTCGAGTTCATATTCATAAATTTTATCGCCGAATTTTGCCAAAGCTGCATCGAGGCTCGCGCCGTTTTTACAAAATTTTATCACCTCGTCCTCTTGCGCAGGTGCGGGTTTACCGCCGAAACGAAGCGCAAAGGCGTCAAAATCGTTTATCAAATTTGCCGCACCGCTAGCTACTAGCTCGTTTGTCCCATCGCTCTCGCCTAGGCGCTGAGGCAGCGTAAATATCGGCACGCCAAGCTCCTTTGCCATGCGCGCACTTTGCATCGAGCCGCTTTTAGTATCCGCCTGCGCCACGACTAGAGCCTGCGAGAGCGCGACTACGATGCGGTTTCGCTCCAAAAATCTATAAGCAAGCGGCGGCTCGTCTGGGG
>CAURRL010000136.1:0-4257 GCA_963526895.1 uncultured Campylobacter sp.
TGGCTTTATTTTAATAAAGCGCTAATTCTTAAAATTTAGCGTAGTTAAATTTGGCTCTGTTAAAATATTTCATTAATTTTTAGTTTTCAAAGCAGGGGATGGCATCCCTGTAAAAACCTTGCTGGCAAGCTTATCACCGCCGAGTTTCTATTTCGTAGCTTTTCAAGACACTTTGCTATCGTTCGTGCCCTTTTGTTTGCAATTGCGAGACAAAGTTGAAGTAAAAAATTAGGGAAGCCCGCAGGGGCTCGGTAGTTTTTTACTCGGTCACTTCGCTTCCCTTAGAAATGCCCCTTCGGGTCGCTATGCTCATTTTGCGAAGCAAAAAGATTTCTTGAAATACTTTTGCGTTCGCTTGCCCTTTGGAGTAAGTGAGAATTTTCTACTTCGCGTTGCTTACTCAAACGCTGGTCGCGTTTTCCCCAATAGGACGCTTCAACAATGCCCCACGACTACAAAGCAGAAGAAGTGTCAGCTCACCCTTTGGAATGAGCAAGATTTGTGAAGCAGATGTTTATGATGGGACAATTAATCTTAGTTAAATTTAATCAACTTCGCGAGAGTGTTAAAATTAACATTTAAATTGTGTTTTAAATTCTGCTAACATAAAATTATAAATTTATCTAAAAATATTGCCACAATTAAAGCTAAAATTTATCTACAAATTTAAATTTTAGCCAAATTTACCAGCGCAAAATTTAATCAACTTAATAGGAGCGTTAAATTTAATATTTAAATTGTATTTTAAAATTCCACCACAACCAAAGCCAAATTTTACCCGACTCAAAATTTCATCTGATTTAGCCGCGCGATGCGGTCTTGGGTGCTCGGGTGTGTGCGAAACAGCGAGCCCAGAGCGCTTTTTACGCCGCTAAAGGGATTAACGATAAACATATGCGCGCTTTGTTCGTCGGCGTTTGCCATCACTCGTCCGCGCGCGTAGTCCTCGAGCTTTCGCAGCGCGCCGGCTAGGTGCTGGGGCTTGCCCGTTATCATCGCAGCGCCCCTATCGGCCTCAAACTCCCGCGCCCGCGAGATCGCCATGCGTATGATGGTGGCTGCTAGCGGCATGATGACGGCTAGGGCGATTAGCATCAAGGGATTTTGCTTGCCTTGACGGTTTGCCGCGCCAAACTGCGCGAAATTCGCCAGTATCGCGATCGCGCCGGCAAAAACCGCCGCGATAGAGCCCGTTAGGATGTCGTAGTGGCGCACGTGGCTTAGCTCGTGAGCTAGCACGCCCTCGATCTCGTCTTTGTTTAGTATATTTAGCAGTCCCTCGGTCACGGCTACCGCGGCGTGGCTCGGGTTGCGACCCGTGGCAAATGCGTTTGGAACGGCTTCTGGGATGATGTAGATCTTTGGCATCGGCAAATTTGCCTTCGCGCAAAGCTCGCGTACGATCTGATAAAGCCCCGTCGCGTGCGCCTCGTCCACGGGCACGGCTCGGTAGTGCTTGAGCACGAGCGTGTCCGAGAAAAAATACGAAAAGAAATTCATCCCAAGCGCAACTAAAAATGCGACCATCATACCGCTAGTGCCGCCTATCGCGCCGCCCACGGCTACGAAAAGCAGCATCAGCACGGTCATCAAAAATGCGGTTTTAAAAAGTTCCATGTGTTTCCTTTGCTCGTAAAATTTTAAGAAAATATCTCGCCGCCCTCTTTTATCTTTTTTATGAGGGCAAAAATGTCTCGCTCAGCTAGGCGCATCGGAGCCGAGCCTAGCGCGCCTAGATCGTTAAAATAAATAGCGTCGTCCGAGTTTAATTTTATGAAAAATCCCAGGTCGCCGTCTTGGCCTATCATATAAAAATTTGGCTCGTAAAGCGCTACTTCGTAGGTTTCGTTTCGCTCGGCTAGAGCTGCGCGCCCGTATAGATAGGCGCCCGCGCCAGATTCGTTAAAAACGTCTATGCACTCTTCTTCGCCGAGATCCTCTAAAAATTTTAGATATAACGGCGGAAATTTGATCATTGTTTATCCTTGCCTGTTACGGCGTTTTTAAATATCGCGGCGTCTGCGCCCGTCTCGCTAAGCGCAGCCAGTTCGTTTTCGCTGCCGATAACGACGCAAATTTGAGCGTCAAATAGATAGTCCTGCGCCAGCTTCGCCGCTTTGCCGGCAAGCTCGCGGGGCACGACGATAAATTTCGCTCCGGCTGCGTTTGCGACGATGACTTCGTTTAGATTTTCCGCCTCGACGCTAAAATTTGCGCCGAGCTCCTGCGCGCGCTTTATCGAGGCTGCGTCAAATTTAAATAAATTTTGCTTGTCCGCTTCGATTTGCTGGGCATTCTCGCGCCAAAACAGCGGCTCATAGGGCACTAGCTCGTGGCCGATTAGTTTCATTTTTTATCCTTTATGCAGTCCTCGCATATATACCCGCCGCCGCTTATTACGGCGTCTTTGGCCTCTATAAAGGTGCCACATTTTTTACATTCGACGAAATTTTGGGCCTCTTTGTCCTCTTTTCTTGCGCCGCCTTTTACGCCTCTTTTGACGCGGGTTTTAAAAAATATCAAATAAATCGCGATCAAAACCGCTAAAAAAGCCAAAATTTTAAATAACATCGCCGCCCTTTATAAATACGTAATTTCGGTTCCCGCGTCCGTAAATTTGAGCATTGAGCCCCTCTAGCTCGCCTTGCACGCTGCTTCCTTTATAAAGTAAAATTTGAGTTTGCGCGTCAAAAAAACCGTTGCAAATCTCGAGCAAATCTTTCGTTTTCATCAGTGCGCGACTCGTGATGAGCTGCGCCGCAAAGGGCTCGCCGTCCTCGATCTTGCAAGATTTTACGCGGACGTTGGTTAAATTTAGCTCGGCCTTGACGTAGCTTAGAAACGCCGATTTTTTCGGGCTAGGCTCAAAGAGATGCCACTCGCACTCCCTTAAAATCATCGCGAGAAATATCGCGGGAAAGCCCGCTCCGCTGCCCACATCAATCGCCGTTTTGGCGCCCCAAATTTGCGGGAAAATTTCAAGCGGAGCTATGCTGTCTGCTATCTGCTCGTTTAAATTTTTGTAGTTGGTGAGGCTGTGCACGCGGTTAAATTTAGCCAAAATCTCGCTAAATTTCGCCGTTTGCGCATCAAAGTCCCGCGGCAGGTCAATTTTCATCTAGCATGTGCCCCATCTGCTCTTTTTTCACGCGCAGGTAGTTTTCGTTAAATTTGTTCGCGTGTATCACGATAGGCACGCGAGATACGATTTGCACGCACTTTAGCCCGGACAGTTTTTTCGGGTTATTGGTTAGCAAATTTATCTTTTCGATGCCGAAGTGCTTTAAGATAAAATCCACGATCTCGTACGTGCGCTCGTCGGCCTTAAAACCTAGCTGGTGGTTTGCCTCGATGGTGTCAAGGCCCTCATCTTGCAGGTGGTAGGCGTTTACTTTGTTTAGCAGGCCGATATTTCGCCCTTCTTGGCGCAGATAGATCACCATCCCGCCGTGCTCCTCGATGTATTTTAGGCTGGCTTCCAGCTGGTCGCGGCAGTCGCACTTTAGGCTACCGATCGCATCGCCCGTTAGACACTCGGAGTGGATGCGGACGTTTACGACCTCGCCGAACGGTTTTTTATATATCACCAAATGTTCTTTCTCACCCTCCTTAAATGCCTTTATCTCAAATATCCCGAAACGAGAGGGTAAATTTGCCGTATTTGAAAGCTCGATATTCATAAATTTTTAACTCCTATTATGTTACACTAAGCGTAAATTGTAGCGAAGTAAAAGGAAAATTATGTTTAAACGTTTTAGAAGGCTCAGGATAAATCCCGCGATCAGGGAGATGGTGCGCGAAACTAGCGTTTCGGCAAGCGATTTCATCTATCCGCTTTTTATCGTCGAGGGCAAAGGTACAAAAAAAGAGATAAGCTCGATGCCGGGCGTATTTCAGATGAGTTTGGACGAAATTTTAAAAGAGTGCGAAATCGTGCGAAATTTAGGCATAAAAGCGGTTATTTTATTTGGAATCCCTAGCCTAAAAGATAGCGTAGGCAGCGACGCTCTGAGCGACGAGGGCATCATAGCGACCGCGCTGCGAGCGATAAAGGATAAATTTCCTGATCTGGTCGTGATAACCGATCTTTGCTTTTGCGAGTACACCGATCACGGCCACTGCGGCATCCTAGACCACGTACACCAGACCGTCGATAACGACGCGACTCTGGAAATTTCCGCTAAACAAGCTCTGATCCACGCCAGAAACGGAGCCGATATGATCGCTCCAAGCGGCATGATGGATGGCATCATCGCT
>CAURRL010000137.1:0-4236 GCA_963526895.1 uncultured Campylobacter sp.
TGGGGTTGGAGAGGGCTTGGGAGAGGAAGGGGCGACGCTTCGTAAGTAGTACCCCCTTCCTCTCCCAAAGAAGAAAGAAAGGCTGATATAAAATGGAGCTCTTTTGCTTCGGCGTTGCCTCGTAACTGCAAAGCAGAGCGTAATTCAAGCCCCTTCTCCCTTAACAAGCAAAGATTAAATACCAAATTTAGCATCTTAAAGATACGGGTCTCGGCGCATCAAATTTAAAAACATATCCAAATTTGACTCCTTCTAAATTTCGCTGGCAAATTTACTCAAATTTAAGCCCTTTTAAAGCCGAGTCCAAATTCTAAGCCCGATTTTACGCGTTTTTAAACCTTAAAGCTGTATAATCGGGGTCAAATTTATCAAAAGGCGATACAGATGATAAAAGGCATTTCTGGCTCGCGCATGGTGATGGAAGCCTTGCGCGAGGAGGGCGTAGATACGGTTTTTGGTTACCCGGGCGGCGCAGCGCTAAACATCTACGACGAGACGTACAAGCAGAGTTATTTTAGGCACGTTTTGACGCGTCACGAGCAAGCCGCCGTGCACGCCGCAGACGGCTACGCTAGAGCTAGCGGCAAGGTCGGAGTGGCGTTTGTAACGAGCGGCCCCGGCTTTACAAACGCGGTCACTGGTCTAGCCACCGCATACTCAGATAGCATTCCGCTTATATTAATCAGCGGCCAGGTTCCGACCTCGCTTATCGGCACGGACGCCTTTCAGGAGATCGACGCCGTGGGCATCTCGCGCCCGTGCGTGAAGCACAACTACCTCGTGCGCAGTATCGAGGAGCTACCGCGCATCCTAAAAGAGGCCTTTTATATCGCTCGCTCGGGACGTCCCGGCCCCGTTCACGTCGATATCCCAAAGGATATAACGGCAGCCGTTGGGGATTTTGATTACCCGGCCGAGATAAAGATGCCTACATACAAACCGACCTACAAAGGCAACGCAAAGCAGATCAAAAAGGCGCTCGAGGTTATCGCCGAGGCTAAACGCCCGCTGCTATATCTGGGCGGCGGAGTCGTGGCGGCAAACGCTAGCGAGCTCGTGCGTAAATTTAGCGCAAAAACGGGCATCCCGGCGGTCGAAACGCTGATGGGGCTTGGCGTCCTAGCGCACGAGGATAAAAATCTACTCTCGATGGTCGGCATGCACGGCAGCTACGCGGCAAATATGGCGATGAGTGAGACCGATCTCATTATCGCGCTTGGCGTGCGATTTGATGACCGCGTGACGGGCAAGCTAAGCGAATTTGCCAAACATGCCAAAATCATCCACGTCGATATCGACCCTAGCTCGATCTCAAAGATCGTAAACGCGCACTTTCCGATCGTAGGCGATCTAAACTGCGTCCTAGAAGAGATGCTGGAAAAAGTCACGGTAAACGAGCAAAATTTGACCGCGTGGCGCGAGATATTGGCTAGGTATGACGCGCTAAATCCACTGGATTACAAAGACAGCGACGAGATCATAAAACCGCAGTGGGTCGTGCGCGAAACGGCTAAAATTTTAAAAGAATCAGGCAAAGACGCCGTGATCGCCACCGACGTCGGCCAGCACCAGATGTGGGTCGCGCAGTTTTATCCGTTTGATAGGCCGCGCCAGCTGATAACTAGCGGAGGTCAGGGAACTATGGGCTTTGGCCTGCCCGCAGCCCTCGGAGCAAAAAACGCGATACCGGAAAGCACAGTCGTAAATTTCACCGGCGACGGCTCGATCCTGATGAATATCCAAGAGCTGATGACCGCCACCGAGATCGGCAAACCCGTCATAAATATCATCTTAAATAACAATTTCCTAGGCATGGTGCGCCAGTGGCAGACCTTTTTCTATGGCGAGCGCTACTCCTCGACCGACCTTAGCTTGCAGCCTGATTTTGCAAAGATCGCGGAGGGCTTTGGTGGAACGGGCTTCGTGTGCCGCACGAAAGACGAGTTTCGCTCCGCGCTAAAAGAGGCGATGGCCTGCGGTAAAACGGCGGTGCTAGACGTTCGCGTGGATAGATTTGAGGATGTGCTGCCGATGGTTCCTGCGGGAGCGGCGATATATAACATGATCTTAAAAAGCAAGGAATAAAAATGAGCATAAGAAGAGTGATTTCAGTCATCGTGCTAAACGAGCACGGCGTTTTATCGCGCATTTCCGGGCTTTTTGCGGGGCGCGGATATAACATCGACACGCTCACGGTTGCACCGATCCCAGGCACCGAGCTTTCTCGTATCAGTATCGTTACTAGCGGCGACGAGCGCGTGCTAGAGCAGATCGTAAAGCAACTACACAAGCTAATACCGACCTACAAAGTCATCGAAAGCGGCGAATTCGTCGAAAAAGAAATGGCGCTGGTTAAAATCCCGCTAAGCGAAAATTTCGGCGGACTAGACGCGATACTAAAGGCCTACAACGGAATCGTAGCCAACACCAACGAAAACTATATCGTCGTCATGGTTAGCGACGACGCGAGCAGGATAGAAAATTTCCTCAAAGCTATCAAAAAATTTAACCCCACAGACGTCGTGCGCGGCGGCTCTGTTCTAATGGATCTATAATGAAACTAAGCGAAATTTATAAAATTTTAGGACTGGAATTTAGCGGCGAGGAGCTAGAGATCACGGCTCTAAATTCGCTCTCAAACGCAGGGTCTAGCGAGCTAAGTTATTGCGACAGCGAGAAAAACGCTAAATTTATCGAGGGCTCAAAGGCGGGCGCGATTTTAGTCGCGTCAAATTTAAAAGAACTCGTCGGCGCGCAAAGCAGGGCGGTAGTGGTAGAAAACCCGCACCTTGCCTTTGCTATTTTGAGCGAGTATTTCGCAAAAGAGCTTCTAGCTTCCCAGCCGCAACCGGCTCAAATTTCGCCAAGCGCAAAGATAATGCCAAACGTCTACGTGGGCTCTGGCGCCGTAATCGGCGATAACACGCTCGTGATGGCGGGTGTGTACGTCGGCGACAACGTAAAAATCGGCGCAAACTGCGTCATCCACCCAAACGTCGTCATCTATAACGACACCGTTATCGGCAACGGCTGCCGTATCAACGCAAACGCCGTCATCGGTAGCGACGGCTTTGGCTACGCGCACACGAAAACTGGTGAACACGTGAAAATTTACCACAACGGCAACGTCGTTTTAGAGGATTTCGTCGAGATCGGCGCGTGCACGACGATAGACCGCGGCGTGTTTGAAAGCACGATCGTAAAAGCATACGCCAAGATCGACAACCTCGTGCAAATCGGCCACAACTGCGAGATAGGCTATGGCTCGATACTAGTCTCGCAAGTGGGGCTAGCGGGCTCAACCAAACTAGGACGCAACGTCGTGATGGGCGGACAAAGCGGCTCTGCAGGCCATGTCAGCGTCGGCGATTTTGCCCAGATAGCGGCGCGCGGCGGCGTGTCAAAAGATATCGCCGGTGGCAAAAAATATGCGGGTGCATATCCGATAA
Organism: uncultured Campylobacter sp.; assembly: GCA_963526895.1. GTDB lineage: Bacteria > Campylobacterota > Campylobacteria > Campylobacterales > Campylobacteraceae > Campylobacter_A. The sequence continues at coordinate 3,450 of CAURRL010000137.1, forward strand.
TGGAACTAGCCGATTTTTTCAAACTACAAGCTAAGATCGCTAGATTTTTTAAAAAGAACTAAAAATTTGACGGCTTTTCATAATCGCCGTCAAATTTGACTATCAAAGGCGTAAATTTGAACGCAAAATCCATAGAAAAAAGCAAAAGAAAAGAAATTTTAAAAGCCATAAAAGAAAAAGAGCTAGCCGAATTTAGGCAAAATTTGCCTATGTCCGAGGATAAATTTATACAGCTTTTTGAGCTTTTGGAAGCCGAGCTTCACGAGCGCGGCTGCGATCACGACCTAAAACTCACCGAGCAAATCCTTGTAAATTTGGGCGTAAAAGACGTTTTGAGCGTGCTTGCGTGGCTTAAAGAGCAGGGCGGATACTGTGACTGGGAAGTGATGATGAACGTTGAGCAGAAATTTGAGTATTTGGATTAAAGATGCGATTTAAATTTGACGCTTGAGTTATCAAAAAAACCAAAGAAGTTAAATTTACAAAAACCCAAATTTGACGCCGCAAATTTACTGCGTCAAATTTGAGTCAAATTTTAATTACCTTTTATAGCTTTTTACGAATTCGCCGATACGCTCGATGCCTTTTTTGATACTATCTAGATCGGTCGCAAAAGACAGCCTAAAGTATCCGTCCATACCAAAACCAACGCCCGGCACCACGGCAACTTTCGCCTTTTCTAGCAGCTCTTTGCAAAATTTCATGCTATCAGGCTCTACCGCGGAGCAGTTGATGAAAAGATAAAACGCGCCATCTGGCTTAAGCACGCTAAGCCCCGGTATATCAT
>CAURRL010000138.1:0-4227 GCA_963526895.1 uncultured Campylobacter sp.
AATGAACGACGACAGCTTGCGCGATCTAAACGCATTTTTCGCCAAAGAATTTGCAAAACTCGGCGCAAAATACCAAATCAAGCTGAGACCATAAAATTCGTCAAACTATTTAAAATTTTTCGCACTCGTTTGAAAAAGATACCGGTTATAATAGTTTAAGTGTTGGTATTGCGACCGTGACTGCCGATCGCAGTGCGCGAGCGATAAAGCCGTTTGAGCAAGAGTGCGGATATGGTCGTTAAAAAGATTTACCACTTGCATAACGCTAGGCGAGCGTTTATGCTTTTAAGGTCGGTAAATTTGCTCCAAAACAGTACGTAATCAGCGGCAAGTTTGATCAAATTTGGTCGCAGCGACGAAAAAACAGCCCAAATCGTATCGTGCACCATTTTAAGGTTTGGCAAATTTAACCAAAATAACGACGCACAAAATTTACCTCGTTCATATTGCTACATCGCCAAATTTAACCTTAACATTTTCAAGGTGCTGGTCATGCCCAAAATCGGTCAAATTTGATAAATCCGTAAAAATTAAACAAAAACTTACAAGCCTGGTCGCTTCGTTTAAATTTAACTAAAGTCCGTTCGCGCCGCGTTTGGCTACGTCTAAAAGTCCGTAAAATCTCAAGCCAAGCCCGCGCAAAAGCCTAAATTCAAAGCTAAAAATGTATAATTACCCCAAATTTTTAAACAAGGAATAACAATGGATAGAGTAGAGCAGGCCATAAACGACATCAAAAACGGCAAGATGGTCGTCATGGTCGACGATGAAGACCGCGAAAACGAGGGCGATCTGGTATTTGCGGCGACGTTTAGCGACACGCAAAAGGTAAATTTCGCCATAACTCACGCAAAAGGCGTGCTGTGTCTCGCGCTAAACGAGGAGATCGCGCGTCGTCTCGATCTAAATTTGATGGTGGATAAAAACACATCTTGCCACGAGACGGCGTTTACAGTCACGATCGACGCCAAAAACACGACGACGGGCGTGAGCGCATACGAGCGCGACGTCACGATCCGCCTGGCCGCCGATCCGATGTCAAAGCCCGAGGACTTCGTGCGCCCGGGACATATCTTCCCGCTCATTGCTAAAAAAGGCGGCGTGCTAAGCCGCACTGGACACACCGAAGGCTCTGTCGATCTATGTAAATATGCGGGTCTAACGCAAGCAGCCGTCATCTGCGAGATCGTAAAAGAGGACGGAAATATGGCTCGCAGGCCCGATCTAGAGGCATTTTGCAAGAAATTTGGGCTAAATATGGTCTCAGTCTCCGAGCTCGTGCAGTACCGCCTAAAACACGAAAGCCTAATCGAGATAAAAGAAAAAAGCGAGGCTAAGATAGCGGGCTTTGACGCCCTAAAATGCGAGATCCTAGATCACAAGGGCGAGCGCCACTATGCCTTTGTTTTTGGCGAGATAAAGGACAAAACCGCGGTCAAATTTCATCAAATTTCAAGCGATGTGGAGCTGCTTTGCTCGGATAAATTTGACGACTTGCGCGGTTCGCTCGAGTATCTAGCTAAAAACGGCGGCGTTGCGGTATTTTTGCAAGGCGAGGAGAAGTGCGGCGGACAGGTCAAGGACTACGGCATCGGCGCGCAAATTTTACACAAGCTAGGCGTCAGCCGCATCGAGCTTTTAAGCGCGAATAAGAACAAAGATTTCGTCGCGTTAAAGGGCTTTGGACTTGACATCGCGGGCTACAAAGAGTAACGCAAACAGCCTCGGCGAGGTAGCGCGAGCCTTTGCCAAGACGCTAAATTTGGGGCTTTTGTACGCTGATAAAAAAGGCGTCATAAAATTTATAAATAAAAAATTCGAGCGGATTTTCGCTCTGGCGCCAAAAATTTTTTACGGGGCGAAATTTGACGAGCTGATAGCCGCGGCGCAGGGGCTTGGCGAGCTAAAAAGCTTTGAAAATCTCAAAAATAGCCCGCTAAACTCGAGCGATTTTATAGTAAAAAAGGGCGAAAAAAGCTTCAGGCTAAACGTCTCGAACGTGCTTGAGGGCGGGGTTAAATTTGACGGATTTATCCTTGCGGTCACCGACGTCACGCACGAAAAAGAGCTCGAAAAAAAGGAGCTCGAGCAAAGGCGCTCGGTGCTAGTTCACGCTAAAACCGCGCTAGTGGGCGAGATGATAAACTCCATCTCGCATCAGCAGCGCCAGCCTCTAAGCGCGCTGGGGCTGTATCTAGATAACATTGAGGAGTGTGCGAGTGAGGGTAAATTTGAGCGCATACCAGCTCAAATCGCAGCCTGCAAAAAGAGCTTAAGGCTCATGGATGAAACGATAAAGGCGTTTAGAAATTTTTACGCAAGCGGCGAAGGGGCGGCGAAATTTGATCTCGTTAATATCATAAACGAGCTTATTTTGATAGTTAGACCCGAGCTAAACTCTCACGGCATCGAGCTAAAATTTGCTCACGAGGGCGGCAAATACGAGCTTAAAAGCGTCGCTAGCTACGTGAGGCAGATCCTGCTATCCTTGCTCTCAAACACTAAGGACGCGCTGGTTGATAGCGGATGCGAAACGCCGCAAATTTTGATCGAACTAAAGAGGGCCGGCGGGCTATTTAGCGTGAGTGTGAGCGATAACGGCGGCGGGGTAAAAGCAGATAGCGATAAGATTTTCGAGCTATTTTTTACGACGAAAAATATGGGCACCGGCACGGGGCTAAGCGTAGCTAGGGAGCTTGCCGTAAAAAAGCTAGGCGGCTCTCTGGAGCTCGAAAACGCGGCAAATCCGACTAAATTTACGCTATTTTTGGGTGAAATTTAGGCGAGGGTGTAAATTTGAAAATTAGTTTGCGAGTTTAAGAATCGCAAGTAAGAAATGAGGCTAGCGTGTATAGCAAAATAAAAAATATCTTAAACGGCGTAAATTTGCTCATCGTCGAGGACGACGAGAGCCTGCGCGAGAGTATCAAAATATCGGTAGAAAACTACGTGAGCGAGGTTTACGCCTGCGCAAACGCGAAAGAGGCGCTGGAGGTTTTTGAGGCAAAGGGTGTAAATTTGGTGCTTTCCGATATCAACATGCCGCACATGAACGGACTTGAGATGGCGGCTCGCATCAGGGGGCTGGATAAGGACGTGCCCATTATTTTTCTCACCGCATACGATAGCGACGAAAACGTGCTTAGCGCGATAGAGCTAGGTAGCTTTGGGGTACTAAAAAAGCCCTTTGAAAAGCGCGAGCTCATCATGGAAATGAGCTTTGCGGCGAATAAATTTAAAAACGATTTTGCAGAGGTTGATCTAAAAAACGGCTTTAAATTTAACGCCTTTAGCAGGCAGCTAACAAAGGACGACGAGCCTGTGGCGCTAACGAAAAAAGAGCAAAATTTGCTCCATCTTTTCCTAAAAAATCAGGGCCGCGTCGTGAGCTTTGAGATGATTGAGGCGTGCGTCTGGCAGGAGGGTAGCTGCACCGCCGACGCGATACGAAGCTTTGTCTATAAACTACGCAAAAAACTCTATCCAGAACTCATTCAAAACGCGCAGGGTAGCGGATATGCGCTTATCTTGGGCGAGCAAAATCAACGAACCGTGAGTCAAACGAGCTATATCTGAGGCAAGACGGCTTAATCAAAAAATCATAGTTTAATACAAAACTCGGCGCTTTTAAATTTGGCGTCTGCAAAGACCGCAATGATAAATTTAATACAAAACTCGGTGATTATAATCCGTTTAAAATTTACGTTTTCTTAAAAGCGTAAATTTAGCATAAATTAAAATTTAAGTCGTAAAATGCGAATTGCTAATTTTAAAATCAACTTTAAGGAGAAAATATGCAAATAAATTCGCAAGAGGTTACGCAGACGCCGGGCAATAACACCGTCTTTCAAACTTGGTTGCTAAGCGGCGACGAAAACGCCTGTAAAAAGGGCTTTGAGAGGCTTTGCGCTTTGGTGGTAAATCTAAATAAGACGGCAAAAGTAAGGTTTGGCGCAGAGGCGAACGTAAACTGCGTTATCGCCGTCGGACATGACGCGTGGCTAAAGTTGGACTTACCCAAACCGTTGCCAAAGGAACTTGTAAATTTTAAAGCCATCAAAGGCGATAAACATGAAGCCGTGAGCACTGCGGGCGATATCCATGTGCATATTAGGGCGTTAGACGCGGCGGACTGCTTTGATATGGCGCAAAACATAAAGGCCGAGCTTTTTAAATTTGCCAAGCTTGCGGACGAGACTCAAGGCTTTAAATACCACGACGGCAGAG
>CAURRL010000139.1:0-4216 GCA_963526895.1 uncultured Campylobacter sp.
ATGCATAGTGGCGCTCGTTTGCGGGACCGTAGATTTTTTCTAGTGCGCCTGCTATCGCGTCCCAGCCGGGTGCATCATCCTCGCTAAATTTAGCCTCGTACTCTTGCGTTGTCATTTTTCTGCCTTTTAATAGATTGCCTTAAGTGCGGTTATTGTATATAAAATTTGCAAATTTAAGTGGAGGGATAAATTTAAAAAGCTAAAATTTACGCCCAAAATTTAGGCGTAAATTTCATCCACGATAGTATCTACGAAATCGTGCGGGTCAAATTTCACTAGATCGTTCATCGTCTCGCCGGTGCCGATGTAGAGTATCGGTAGCTCCAGCTCGCGCGCGACCCCAAAAAGCGCTCCGCCTTTTGGGGTGCCGTCAAGCTTGGTGATGATGACGCCGTCAAGGCTCACGATGTCGTTAAAAGCCTTTGCTTGAGCGAGGCCTGCGTTGCCTTGAGTGCCGTCAAGGATTAGGATCTTGCGGTGTGGCGCGCCTGCGTATGCTCTGTCTGCGATGCGCACGATCTTGCTTAGCTCGTTGGCTAAATTTGTTTGATTTTGCAGGCGGCCGGCGGTGTCTAGGATGACGTTGTCTAGGTTTTTAGCGACGGCCGAGCTGATCGTGTCAAAGGCGACTGCGGACGGATCGTGGCCCTGCTGCGTAGCGACGATAGGCACGCCCGTTCGCTGCGCCCACTGACGTAGCTGCTCGATGGCTCCTGCTCTAAACGTATCGCAAGCGCCCAAAATAACGCTTTTGCCTTCGTTTTTATATAAATTCGCAAGCTTTGCGATCGTGGTCGTTTTGCCAGCTCCGTTTACGCCCAAAATCAGCTCCACAAAAGGCTTTCCACTTTTTGCTTCGCGTTCGTTTTCGTATATAAAATACGTATTTAAAAGCCGCTTTAAGTCGTCTTTTTTTACTTCGTTTTGCGGCGGCAGGTAGTAGAGGACCTCCTCGACGATCTCGTAGGCGATGTCGGCTTCGAGCAGGATCTCTTCTAAAATTTCCTTTGAGATTTTTTTATCGGCAGGTTTTGACGAGCGGATCGCCGCGAGCGTCTTGTCAAGTCCCTTTTTTAAAAAGCCAAACATTAGTTGATTACCTTATTTATATCGCTTTCTAGCATCTCTTCTGGCACGAGTCCGACGTAGTGCGTGGCGTATTCGCCGTTTGGTTTATAAAGCACCATGTATGGGATGCCCACGACCCCGCCTAGAGCCTTTGCGAAAAGGAAGTTATTTTCGCCGTAGCTAATGCCGAAATTTACTTTAAATTTCTTCATAAACGCGTCTATCTCGTCTTTTGATTTATCTTCCATCAGTACGCTTACGATTTTTAGCTTGCCTTTAAATTTATCGCTTAAGTTGTTTAGATGCGGGATTTCTGCCTTGCACGGCGGACACCAAGTAGCAAAAAAGTTAAACAAAATCGCCTCGTCGTTGCCCTCGACTTTAAAGCCTTTGTCAAATTTTTGCAGCGTCATCTTGCTCTCGTCCATGAGAGTTAGCTCAAAAGGAGCCTCTATGGTTGCGCTTTGGCTTTGACTCGGAGCGGATGTGGTTGTTGTCGGCGGTGTCGCGTCGCTAGTTTTGTTTGCGTCGCTTTTATTTTCATCGCCGCAGCCGCCCAAAAGTAGCGCCAAAAATGGTATAATCAAAAGATTTATTTTCATTTAATAATTCCTGTCTAAGATTGGTTTTAGGCTTGAATTATACATAAAATTTATGAAACGAGCTTTAAATTTGATAAAAGAAGAGTTTAGGCGTAACGAGAAACGGATTTTAAAAAAAGAGGTTCAAATTTCGGCGCGGGCAAAACATTATAAGATGTTTAAGCCACTTTTAAATTTGCTAACCGAGCTTAAAGCGAAACGGATTTTGATATTTAATCCTCTTTCGTATGAGCCAAATTTCTACATTTTAAGGCGCGAGCTAGCTAAAAATTATGAAATTTTCGTTCCGTTTATGCTTGGTATTAGTTTAGAAATGGTAAAATCCAGGCTACCGCTTATATCTCGGACGAAATTTGGCGTAAAAGAGCCGCTAAGTACCAAGATATTTAAAAAGCGTATAGACGTAGCTATAGTTCCGACTCTCGGGGTGGACGGAAATATGGCGCGAATAGGGCACGGTAAAGGTTTTTACGATAGATTTTTTGCAAATTTGCCTTACCGACCTACCTTGATATTCGTTGAAATTTTAGACAATTTTACTAATGAAATCATATCCGAAGATCACGATGTTACTTGTGATTTTTACCTGACCCCGAGCAAAATTTACATAAAAAGAGGAATCTATGATAGATATTTTAATCGGCTTAGGAGCAGGTGCGGCGGGCGTTGGCGTAGGCTATCTCATCGCTAAAAAAATTAATGACGCGAACTACAATATATTTTTAGAGCAGGCTAAAGCAAAGGCTAAAGCGATAGAATTTGAGGCTGAGCGCACGCTAAAAGACGCTAAAATCCAAGTCCAAGAGGCTGAATTTGAAGCCAAGAAAAAATACGACGACAAAACCGTAAAACTCCAAAAAGAATACACTCAAAAATTTGAAGAGATCGGTAAAAAAGAGCAAACCTTGCTAAATGAGCAAGAAATTTTAAACGAGAGTAGGGCTGAGCTAGAAAAATCCCGAAACGAAGCAAAAAGCGTCTATGAGGAAGGAATCGGGCTAAAAGCAAGCGACCAAGCTAAGCTGCAAGAGGCGCTAAAAGTACTCGAACATGCCGCCGGCCTCACACAAGAAGAGGCGCGTGAAGAGGTACTAAAAAAAGTAGAAGAAAAAAGCCGTGCCGAGATCGCTCACATCGTGCGAAAACACGAAGAGGAGGCCAAACGCGAGGCTAAAAAGCGCGTGAATTATATCCTTGCGCAGGCTACGTCGCGATTTGCTGGAGAATTTGCCGCAGAACGTTTGATAAACGTCGTAGATATCAAAAACGACGAGCTAAAAGGCCGCATAATCGGCAAAGAAGGCCGCAATATCAAGACTCTGGAAATGGTGCTAGGCGTAGATATCATCATCGACGATATGCCCCACGCTATCACGCTAAGCAGCTTTAACCTCTACCGAAGAGCGATTGCTACGCGCGTGATAGAGCTTTTGGTGCAAGACGGCCGTATACAGCCAGCAAGGATAGAGGATCTGCATAAAAAAGTATGCGAAGAGTTTGAAGCCTCGATCCTAGAGGAGGGCGAAAATATCGTCATCGACCTAGGTCTTAGCAAAATCCATCCCGAGATAATGAAACTAATCGGCAAGCTAAAATTTAGAGCCAGCTACGGACAAAATGCCCTAGCGCATAGCCTCGAGGTAGCCCATCTAGCAGGCATCATCGCGGCTGAAACGGGCGGAGACGAAAAGCTAGCTAAAAGAGCAGGCTTGCTACACGACATCGGCAAGGCCTTGACGCATGAATTTGAGGGCAGCCACGTTGATTTGGGCGCTGAAATTTGCAAACGCTATAAAGAGCATCCTGTCGTCATAAACGCTATCTATGCTCACCACGGACACGAGGAGGCCACTAGCGTAGAAAGCGCCGCCGTTTGCGCTGCGGACGCTCTAAGTGCGGCTCGCCCCGGAGCGCGCAGGGAGGTGTTAGAGAGCTTCCTAAAACGCGTCGAAGAGATAGAAAACATTGCAAAAAGTAAAGAAGGCATCAAGCAAGCCTACGCGATAAACGCAGGCCGCGAGATCCGCGTCATCGCAAACGCCAAGCTCATCAACGACGACGAAGCGGTGCTCGTAGCTAAAGAGATCGCCGCCGAGATCGAGAGTAAGGTGCAGTATCCTGGCGAGATCAAAGTAAACGTAATCCGCGAAACTAGAGCTATAGAAATGGCGAAATAGGTCAAATTTAGGTAGAAAATGAGAAAAATTTTACTAGCGATTTTTTGCGTTTTAGCACTCGGCGCCAATGACGAGCTCGTGCTAAACGCGTCAAATTCTTTTACGACGACGATGCGTAAAAACGCAGATGCGCCGGTTAAGGCTTTGCTTCAAAACGCAAAAGCGGTCGTCGTTTTTCCAAGTATTACTAAGGTCGGCTTCGTGCTGGGCGGTATGCACGGTAAGGGTGTGATGCTCGTGGGAAATCCGTATGCGCCCAGCGAAATGATGGTTGTAGACATCAGCGGCGGCAGTATCGGGCTGCAGGTTGGTTACGAAAATAGCTCGCTAGTGCTTTTTATACTAAAAGATAGCCTCGTAGCCGACATA
>CAURRL010000140.1:0-4161 GCA_963526895.1 uncultured Campylobacter sp.
TCTGGACGCTCGTCTACGAGTAGCACCATGAGATGCGACTCGGGGTGGTTGCGCGCGATACCGTGGGCTAGCTCTTTCATGAGCTCGGTTTTACCGCTTCTAGGCGGGGCGACGATGAGGCCGCGCTGACCCTTGCCAAGAGGGGTAAAGAGATCGAGCACGCGGCCCGTTAGCTTCATCGGATCATATTCGAGGCGAAGTTTTTCCGTCGGGAAAAGTGGGGTTAGGTTGTCAAATAGTGGGCGCTCCTTGGCCTCGATTAGCGGCATATAGTTTAGCGCTTCGATTTTTAGCAGGGCGTAGTATTTTTCCTGATCTTTTGGCTCGCGTACTTGACCCGTCACGATATCGCCCACGCGCAGGGCAAATTTGCGAATTTGAGAGTTTGAGACGTAGGCGTCGTTTGAGCTGTCGCTGAGGTTTGCGTCTACCGAGCGCAAAAAGCCGTAGCCCTCGCTCGTGATCTCTAAAATGCCCGTGAAAAGTATAAATCCGCCTTGTTTTGTTTGGGTTTTTAGGATCTCAAATATCAAATCTTGTCTGCGAAATTCGCGCGGATTCTCGACTCCTACGCTGTTTGCGATAGCGATGAGCTCCTCTAGGCTAAGAGTTCTTAGCTCTTCGATTTTGTGTCCGTCGACGGGGATGTGAGTGCGCGAGTTTTGGTGTTTTTTCGTAGTTTTTTGACTTTCCTGCGCGGAATTTGCAGGCTGGGTCGCGTTATTTTCCATTGTGTCCTCTTTAAAATTACGGAATAATTTTGTAGATAAATTTAAGTTTCAAAAGAAGTTTTGAAAGTCGCATTTTATAAAATTTTGGCTTTGATGTCAAGAAGTGATATAATCTCACCAAAAATGAAAAGGAATCTCAAAATGATGGATTTTAAAGACGGTAAGCGCGAAAAAACGATAATAAAAACCGCGCTTATCGGTATCGTTACGAATTTTTTATTAGCCGCAGCGAAAATTTTCATGGCCATGGTCTCAAACTCGGTCGCTCTGATATCAGACGCCGTAAATAACCTCAGCGATGCAGGCTCAAGTATCATCACGATTTTCGGCTCAAAACTAGCTAGCAAGATGCCCGACAAAGACCACCCCTACGGCTACGGCAGGACCGAGTATATCGGCGGTCTCATTGTTTCGGTTATAGTGCTGATGCTGGGATTTCAGTTTTTAAAAACTTCGGTCGAAAATATTTTTGCGCCCGAGCCTACCAGCTTTACGATGCCGTTTTTGACGTTTTTGTTCTGCGCGATATTCGTCAAATTTGCGCTCGGCTTTTACTATAAAAAGATCGGCAAACAGACCAAATCTATCTCGCTAAAAGCCGTAGGGCAGGAGGCTTTGGGGGGGCGCGATCATATCGTGCGTGATCCTCGTCTCTGCTGCGCTGTCATACTTCGCCGACATCCAGATAGACGGCTACGCGGGCGCTTTGGCGTCGCTTTTTATTATCATAAACGGCGTACTTTTGATAAAAGAAACCTTTGATAAAATCATCGGTCAGCGCGTCGAAAAGGAGATCAGCGACGAAATTTACGCCGCCGTAAATAGCTGCGAGATTGTGCGTGGCGCATACGATTTGATCCTTCATAACTACGGCACGCAGCGATACGTGGGCTCGGTTAACGTCGAAATAGACGAGCATTTGCCGCTTAGCGAGGTTTCGCAGAGGCTAAACGAGCTTCAAATCGAAATCTATAAAATTTACAGGATTTATCTTGTTTTTGGCGTTTATAGCGTAAATTTGGGGCAGGACGAGAGCCGCGCCTGCGTGGCAAATTTACTCTCGGAGTTTAGTAGCGTGCGCGGATTTCACGCGTTTTTCATCGATAGCAAGAAAAAGAGCGTGAGGTTTGACGTGGTGGTCGATTTTGCCGAGAAAAATCTAGGCGAACTGCGCGCCCAGATCGAGCGTAAAGTCGCGCTAAGCTTTCCTGGGTATAAAATTTTCATCGTGATAGATAGGGAGTTTGCGTGAGAAGTCGCTAGTTTTTCGCCAAATTTGAGGTTAAAATTTAAGGGTGATTTGTGTAATTTGCTAGCATTTTCAAGGTACTGGTCTCGGCCGACTCTACTCAAATTTACGGCTGCACTTTGGCGCGAGTAAAATTTGTCAAATTTGAACAAAATCTCAGCCGCGTCAAAGCTAGCAAAATCAAGCGAGGCTTTAGAAATTTTGCGTATAATCTAAAATCTTAAAACGAAAGAAAAAGTAATTTATGGGTAAATTTAAGTGCGCGCATTGCAGGGGCGAATTTGAGCGCGAGGCGCTGATAGAGCGCGGCGGAGAGCTGTTTTGCTGCGAGGGGTGTGCGGGAGTTTACGAGATACTTAACGCAAGCGGGCTGGGCGAGTTTTACGAAAGGCTCGGCAAAACTACGCTAAATCCCGTCCGGGGCGCGAAAAATGCGGCGCAAAAGTCGCAGGAAGACCTCGCGGCTATTTATCAAAACTACGTCAAAAACGAGAACGGATTTAACAAAATCTCGCTCATCATCGAGGGTATCCACTGCTCGGCTTGCGTCTGGCTAAACGAGAAGGTTTTGTTTGCGCAAAAGGGAATTTTAGAGGTAAATATAAACTCTGTTAATAACAAAGCCCTCATCGTCTGGGACGAAAACGAGATAAATTTGGCTCAAATTTTCGCTCTCATCCGCTCTGTCGGCTTTGAACCCTACCCATACGACGCGCAGGCTCAGGAGCAAAGACTTTCGGGGCAGAGGCGCGAATTTTACGCTAGGCTGCTTGTGGGGGTATTTTGCACGATGAACATCATGTGGCTGGCCGTCGCGCAGTACGGCGGCTACTTCACGGGCATGCGCGCCGACGTGCGCTCTATCATAAATTTTGCCGAATTTATCCTCGCTACGCCGGTGCTTTTTTACACGGGAAGCGGATTTTTTAGGGGCGCTTGGGGTGCGCTAAAAAACAAAACTCAAAACATGGATAGCCTCATCGTCACGGGGACGCTTGCAGCTTATACTTTCTCGATATACGCGATGTTTTCTAGGCGCGGCGAGGTATATTTCGACTCGGTCGCGATGATAATCACTTTCGTATTTATCGGCAAATATCTAGAAATCTTGAGCAAGAAAAAGGCCGCCGACACGCTTGATAATCTAAACTCGTTAAATTTAAACTCCGTTAGCGTGAAAAACGGCGACGAAATAACCCTAAAAAGCGCGCAGGAAGGGCGCGCGGGCGAACTCGTGGTCGTGCGAGTCGGCGAGCGCGTGCTGCTAGACGGCGTCGTCGTAAGCGGCGCGGCGAGCTTTGATCTATCTAGCCTTAGCGGCGAGAGTGTGCCTGTATATCTTAGCGCAAAAGATGGCGAAAACGAGATAAAAAGCGGCTCGGTTTGCGTGGACGGCACGCTGGTTTATGAGGTCGGCGCCGTATTTAGCGAGTCGGTGCTAGCGCGTATCATAAATCTGCTCGAAACCGCCGCAGCCAAAAAGCCGCGTATTCAAGCACTCGCAGACGCTATCGCGGCGAGGTTTTCGGCCGCTATCACGGCGCTGGCTCTAGCGACGTTTGCGTTTTGGTTCTGGCGCACGGGCGAGCTCTCCGCCGCGCTCATCGTCGCGATCTCGGTCGTGGTGATCTCGTGCCCCTGCGCGCTTGGGCTTGCTACGCCCGTTAGCACGCTCGTTGCGCTTGGAGCGGGCTTTAGGCGCGGGATACTTTTTAAAGAAGCGCGCATTATCGAAAGCCTAGCCAAGTGCGATACGGCCGTTTTTGACAAGACCGGCACGCTCACGTCGGGGCGGCTTAAAGTGAGTAAATTTACGCACGCGGGCAAATTTGACGCAAGCGCGCTTTTTTCGCTAGTTAGCGGCTCGGATCATCCCGTTAGCCGCGCGGTTGGCGAGTATCTGCGCGCAAATTTTAGGGATTTAAAACTTTTAGAGCTAAGCGGCTTTGAAAACATCGCGGCGCGCGGAGTAAGGGCTAAATTTGGCGGCATAAATCTAGCCGGCGGGAGCGAGAAATTTATGCGCGAGCTGGGGCTTTATGACGGCGAAGCGGTGCGCGGGACTTGCTATTTTTTTGCCGCTGACGGGGAGATCGCGGCGGTATTTGAGCTAGAGGAGAGCCTAAAAGAGGGCGCCAAAGAGTGCGTGGACGCGCTAAAAAACGCGGGCATGCGCGTGGC
>CAURRL010000141.1:0-4142 GCA_963526895.1 uncultured Campylobacter sp.
TCATTATATTATTCTTATGCTTAAATTTCGGTCGCATTTTAGGCTATAATTTCGGCTATGAAATACGCAAATTTAAAACAAATACAATCTTTTCTAGGCAAATTTAGAAAAATAACCGCAATCAGACGCGCGGGCGATATGGCGATATTTATCGAATTTGACGGCGAGCTAGGGCTATTTTTCGACCTTAGCAAAGCCGACTCCGCGATCTACGCTAACCCCGATTTTCTAAACGTAAAAGAGTACAAAGCGCCCTTTGACGTCGCGCTTAAAAAGCGTTTTTGGGGGGCGAAAATTTTAAATTTAAGCGTGCCCGAGGGAAATAGAATTTTAAAGCTGGAGTGCGAATTTCAAGGCTCTTATAAGAGCCTTGCCTCGAGCCTGTTTTTAGAGTTTACGGGGCGATTTACTAACGCTATCATCGCGGACGAAAAAGGCGTCATCGTCGAGGCTTTGCGCCATATAGATAATAATTTTCGCGTGATAAAACCGGGGCGCGAGCTGCTTGAGCTGCCGCCGGCTATGATAAAAGAGCGCCAGACGCCGCCGATAACCGATTTTGCGCGGTATTTTAGCGAGGAATTTGAGCGCGTAAATAACGCAAAGCTAGAAAATCTGCGCGCCGTAAAATCGGCCGCGATAGAGCGAAAAATGCAAAATTTAAGCGAGATTTTATCGGGCCTTGAAAACGAAGCGGATCTAAATGCGCAAAGCGAAATTTTAAGCAAAAACGCGGGGCTGATCCTGTCAAATTTACACGCGTTAAGGGACTACGAGCGCGAGGTAACGCTAAATGATTTCGAGCGAGGCGAGGTGAGGCTCGTGCTGGACGACAGCCCCAAAATCGCCGCAAACGCGATGTTTGCCAAAGCAAAAAGGCTAAAGCAAAAGGCGGCCGGGCTAATCATCGAGCGGCAAAATTTGACCGAAAAGCTGGAGTTTTTATCAAATTTACAAACGCTCGTAAATGAAGCTAAAAGCGCCGAAGAGCTAGAGATCCTAGCGCCTAAAAAAGCCCGCGCCGCAAAGCAAAAAGAGCAGAATCAAAACGTCGAGGATTTTTACGTGCAGGGCTATAAAATCAGCATCGGACGCAACGAAAAAGGTAACGTCTGGTTGCTAAAAAACTCGAAAAAAGACGATGTCTGGATGCATCTAAAAGACCTGCCGTCCGCGCACGTCATCATCAAAACCGCAAAAAGCGCTCCCAGCGAGGAAATTTTGAGATTTGCGGCGAAAATTTGCGTAAATTTTAGCGTCAAAGGCGGCGGGACGTACGAGGTTGATTTTACCAAACGTAACAACGTCAAAATTACGAGCGGCGCAAATGTAAATTATACTAATTTTAAGACGATATTAGTAACAAAGCACGACTAAAACAGGAGGCGAAAATGGCTGTAACACCCCTTGGCAACACGATTTTTATCAATCAAAACGTAAATATGGTCTCAAGCAAGGTCGCCGACGTCCAAAATAGATTTGACCTGCAAAATCTCGCCGCCGCATCGCTAGCAAGCGACGAAAAACAAGAGGTCTCCGAGGTGCGACCGACCGAGGAAACCTACAAAATCGACCCCGAAAACGAGCACGAAAAGCAAAAAGGCAGGCAGGAGCAGGGTGAGCTCGCCTCGGAGCAAAACGGCGAAAACGCGGACTCTGAAAGCAAGGACGAAGAAAACTCGGAGGAGCACGTCGCGGCCAACGACTTCCCGCAGGCGTCGCCGGTTTTTCAGCATCTTGATCTTAAAATTTAACCTACTCACTCAAATTTGACCGAATATGTTGCTGCTCGGCGGTCAAATTTGACTTTAAATTCGAGCTGTTTTCTGCGCAAATTTGAGCTTTCATCTTTTTAATATCGCGAACGTAAAATTTAAAGCGTAATAAATTGGCTCGTTTTGGGCGTAAATTTGGCGTCCGAGGTATCCGCCGCGGGAAAGCGGTACATAGCAGCCAAATGCGTGAACGCGCCGAGCGTTAGTTGGCGCCGCCTAAGGCAAGGGCGCGAGCAAATTTTATTTGCTTTTAATTTGATGGATTATTTTGGACGAGAGTAGAATTTAGCGCAAACCGTCAAATTTATGGCCGATATTCCGCCGCGCTCGGCAAAATTTAGCAAAAATCGTCAAATTTGCCACCCTGTTTCAATCATAAATAAATTATCAAATTTAACCGCCGACTAAAGCAAGCGAGCAAACGCAAATTTGCCTCAAATTTCGGCGCTTTTAAGCGAAAATTTTATACAATTATTACTCAAAAAAGGAAAAATCATGAAAACGCGTATAATCACCGGCGTCGCGCTATTTGCGGCGGTTTTGGTCATCTTTTTTGTCGATAGTTATCTGTTAAATTTCGCCATATTAGGCTTTGTGCTTTACACGGCCTTTAGCGAAGCCGGGAAGCTCTACGGCTTGCAGGGCGGCTCCCTTGCGCTCATAGCAGTCATTTTTTACCTGCTTACGCCCTTTTCAAACCCCGTATTTATCGCTATTTTAGCGGTCTTGCTAGTGGTTAGTTTTCTCGCGCATTTTAAGAGCGAAAATCTAACGCCCGCGCTGCCGTTTTTATATCCGATGACGCCGATTTTTCTCATCTGGATGCTTTATTCGCAGTATGGCGTCGGCTACTTGGCGTGGCTGATTTTAACGGTCGTGGCGTGCGATAGCGGGGCGTTTTTCGTCGGCAAATTTTGCGGCAAACACGCCTTTAGCGAGACTTCGCCAAACAAAACCTGGGAGGGCGTAGCAGGCGGTATCGCCGTAGCTACGGTCTTTGGCGCGGGTTTTGGCTGGGTGCTAACCGATAGCTTTTGGCATAGCCTCATCACGGCATTTTTAGTTGCTGTTTTTGGCGTCTGGGGCGATCTTTTCGAGAGCTACTTAAAGCGCCGCGCGGGCGTCAAAGATAGCGGCACGCTGCTGCCGGGCCACGGCGGCATGCTTGACCGCGTCGACGGCTATCTGTTCGGCGTCGCGGCGATGCTCTGGACGCTATCGTGGTAGTGCTGGGCTCGACGGGCTCGATCGGGACAAATACCTTAAATCTAGCCCGTAAAATCGGCCTTAGCGTAGAGGCGCTGAGCTGCGCGTCAAACTACGAGCTTTTAAACGAGCAAATCGCCGAATTTAAGCCTAAATTCGTCTGCATCGCCGAGCCTAAATTTGCAAAATTCGTAAAGCACAAACGCGTTTTTGCGGGCGCTCAGGGCATCTGCGATATGCTAAAAGAGTGCGAGAGCGAGCGCGTCGTAAACTCTCTAGTGGGCTTTGCTGGGCTGGCTCCGAGCTTAACCGCGCAAAAGCTAGGCAAAAAGCTAGCGCTTGCAAATAAAGAAAGCCTCGTCGCAGGCGGCAAATTTTTAGACAGGGGCGCGATAGATCCGATAGATAGCGAGCATTTTGGGCTTAAATTCCTACTCGCGAACAAAACCCCGGTTGTTAGGCTGGTCATCACTGCCTCAGGCGGCGCCTTTTACAAAACACCGCTAAAAGCCCTAAAAGACGCCCGCGCCGCAGACGCGCTAAAGCACCCCAACTGGAGCATGGGTGCCAAAATCACGATCGACAGCGCGACGATGGCAAACAAGCTTTTTGAGGTGCTGGAGGCCTTTTGGCTCTACGGCGTGCGTGATATCGAGGCGCTCATCGAGTGCACGTCCACGGTGCACGCGCTGGTGGAGTTTGCTGACGGATCGACTACGGCGCATCTATCCAAAACCGATATGATTTTAGCCATCGCGCACGCGATTTTGGGCGAGGACGGAGCGCTAAATTTGAACGCCGCCGATGTGCAAATCGTGCCGAATTTGAACCTAAAAACATTAAAAAATATAAAATTCGGCGAGATAAATTTGAAAAAATATCCTATCTTTTCGCTAAAAGACCAAGCTTTGCAAAACCCCGATCTTGGCGTCGCTATCAACGCCGCAAACGAAGTCGCCGTATATAAATTTTTGCGCGGTGAATGCGGGTTTTTGGACATCTCGCGAACGGTTTTAGCCGCTGCAAAGAGGTTTGAAAACGAGAAGATTGAGAGCGAGAGTAGGATATTTGAGGTGGATTTAGAAGTGAGAGCGTGGGCGGAAAAGTCGCTGAAATAGCGGCTCGTCTTTTGAGTGCTTTTTGTGGATTTTGTTAAAATTT
>CAURRL010000142.1:0-4142 GCA_963526895.1 uncultured Campylobacter sp.
CCGTAGTGCTCCATGTGCTCGGGCTCGGCGTTGGTCACGACGGCTAGATACGGGTTTGAGTTAAGAAAACTACTGTCGCTCTCATCAGCCTCAAAAATAACGTTGTCGCAGGGCTCGTATTTCATATTTGAGCCAAACTGCTTAGCTATCGCACCGATGATTACCGAGCCCTCCACGAGGCTAGAGAGCATCGCCGAGGTCGTGCTTTTGCCGTGCGCGCCCGCTACCGAAAACACGCGCTTGCCCTCAAGCACCATCGGTAGCGCCTCTTTGCGCGATAGGCACCGCAGCCCTTTGCTTCGCGCTTCGACGAGCTCGATATTGTCGGGCTTTATCGCGGCCGAGTAGATGACAAAGTCCTGATCTCTAATCGCGGCCTTGCTGTGCGGCGTGATGACGTCGATGCCCTGCGCGGCTAGCTCGCGCGTAGTCGGGCTTTCTTTGATGTCGCTACCGCTGATGATGAAGCCTTTTTCGTGCAAAAACCGCGCGATCGCCGAGATGCCGATACCGCCGATACCGATAAAATGGACCTTTTTACGCTCAGTTTTAAAATTTTTTTGACTTGAATTTTCCATTGATTTTTTCCTTAAATTTATTAGGCCGATTTTAGCGAAAATGAAATTTTGGGATGCTGAAAAGATGAAATTTATGTAGATTTTAGCGGTTTTACGGCGGCGCTTAGGACGCAGCGGAGTTTAAATTTAAGCTCAAATTTGACCCGCCGGATAAAGCTCAAATTTGATTCAAATTTAAATATCGGCGGGTCGACTGTGCAAAATAAGCTTCAAAAGCGAGTTAAATTAAAACAGCGCCTCATCCATCTCGGCCGGTTTTTCGATACCCATCAGCGCCAAAACGCTCGCGGCGATATTGTTTAGACCGCCCGGTTTTACCGCCTTGACGCCCTCGCCCATCACGAAGCAAAATACGTCAAAAGTCGTGTGATTGGTTAGCGGATTGCCCTGCGCGTCCTTCATCTGCTCGCAGTTGCCGTGGTCGCTCGTGATGATTAGCGCGTAGTTTTTCTCTTTTGCTTTTGCTACGATGCGTCCTAGCGCCGCATCCACGGCTTCGACCGCCTTAACTGCCGCGTCAAATTCGCCAGTATGGCCGACCATATCGCCGTTTGCAAAATTTACCACGACCAGATCCTGTCCGTCATCCATCCCTTTTAATACCGCCTCGCACACGGCTTGCGCGCTCATTTCAGGCTTTTCGTCATAGGTTTTGACTTTAGGGCTTGGCACCAGCACTCTCGTTTCGTTTTGAGCGAGCTCCTCGACGCCGCCGTTAAAGAAAAAGGTCACGTGCGCGTATTTCTCGGTCTCGGCGGTGTGCAGCTGCGTTAGGCCCGCGTTTGCGACGACCTCGGCGAGAGTATTTTTTAGCTTTTCGTTTTCAAATAACACGGGAAAGGCGAAATTTGCGTCGTACTCGGTCATCGTGAGTAGATTTTTGACTACGAACGGACGCGCGAATTCGCTAAAATTTTCATCGCCCAAAGCCGCCGCGATCTCGCGCACGCGGTCGTTTCTAAAGTTTATAAATATCACGCCGTCGTTTTCGCCGATACCATCAAATCCGCCAAAGCTAGCCGGCACGATAAACTCGTCCGTCACGCCCGCCTCGTAGCTTTGCATGACGTATTCTAGCGGCGAGACGGTTTGCGTGTTTTCTCCTTGCATCATCGCGTCGTAGGCCGTTTTTACGCGTTCCCAGCGTTTATCACGGTCCATCGCGTAAAACCTACCGCTAACGCTAGCTAGCTTAAAGCCCACATTTTGCGCCTTTTCTTGCAGCGATTTTATAAACGCTAGTCCGCTTTTTGGGCCTACGTCGCGACCGTCGGTTATCGCATGAGCGCATACCTCGCAGCCGTTTGCGACCGCAAGAGAGCACATCGCGTCAAAGTGGCTCATGTGCGAGTGCACGCCGCCGTCTGAGTAGAGTCCGACGACGTGAACGCGTTTGCAAGCTTTAAATAAATTTAAAAGCTTTTCGCTTTTAGCTAGCGAGCCGTTTTCAAAACCGAGCGAAATTTTTACCAAATTTTGATACAAAACACGCCCGCTGCCGATGCACATGTGTCCGACCTCGCTGTTTCCCATCTGTCCGTCAGGTAGGCCCACTGCCAGACCCGAGGTTTTTATGAGCGTATTTGGCACGTTTTTAAACAACCAGTCATATGTGGGCTTTTTTGCCGCCGCAAATGCGTTAGATTCGCTACTCTCGTTATATCCGATACCGTCTGTGATCACCAAAATAGTTTTTTGCGCCATTTTTAAATTTTCGCCTTAAATTTAGATATTTTTTAACGGCATTATACTAAAATTAGTTTTTTTTTAAATAAAGGCCTTTATGTTTTACTATATTTATGAATTCTCAAATTTTAATATCTTTCAGTACATCACCGTTCGCGCGGGTTTTTCGTTTTTTATCGCATTTTGCTTGACCGTTTGGGCGCTGCCTAAATTTATCGCGTGGGCAAAGGCCAAAAACGCCGCCCAGCCCATCTATGAGCTAGCCCCGCAAACGCACCAAAAAAAGGCCAAAACGCCGACGATGGGCGGGCTTGTCTTTATCGGAGCCGCACTTGGAGCGAGCGTGATTTGCGCGCGCCTTGATAACGTCTTCGTCCTTGCTTCGCTGATCTGTCTAGCGGGCTTTACAGCGCTTGGCTTTAAAGACGACTATCGCAAAATTTCAGGTGGCAAAAACCACGATGGGCTAAGCCCTAGAGCCAAGCTTGCGGTGCAAATTTTGATCGCCTTTGCCGTTTCGACGATGCTCTATTCACACGGCGAGCTGGGCAGTAAATTTTACCTACCGTTTTACAAATTTCCAGTGCTTGATCTGGGCGTTTTTGCGGTTGCTTTTTGGACGCTCGTTATCGTCGCCGCCTCAAATGCGGTAAATTTAACCGACGGCCTAGACGGACTAGCTACAGTGCCTGCGGTGTTTTCGCTGCTGACGCTAGGCGTGTTTGCCTACATCTGCGGACACGCGGTGTTTAGTTCGTATCTGCTTTTGCCAAAGATCGCGGGCGTGGGCGAGACGGTCGTCGTGGCCGCTGCGCTGATCGGCTCTTTGATGGGATTTTTGTGGTTTAACTGCCATCCGGCCGAGGTTTTCATGGGCGATAGCGGAAGCCTAAGCGTAGGCGCATACATCGGGCTCATGGGCGTGATGACGAAAAACGAAATCCTGCTCATCATCATCGGCTTCGTGTTCGTAATGGAGACTTTGAGCGTGATTTTACAGGTCGGGAGCTTTAAAATTTTTAAAAAGAGAATTTTTCTCATGGCGCCGATACATCATCATTTTGAGATAAAAGGCTGGGTGGAAAATAAGATCATCGTGAGATTTTGGCTCATCGCCGTTTTGGCAAATTTGATCGCCATGACCGCGTTAAAAATCAGGTAAATTTAGCGCGAGCAAAACGGTGAAAAGCTGATCCGGGCACAGACGAGAAATGCAAATTTTAGGGGCAAAGGGGAGAAAATGAGAAAATCGCTATTTGGCTACGGCGGCACGACGCGCGCGATCGCTAAAAACTTCGGCGGTGAGGGCAGCTGGGACATCTATGACGATAAATTTAGCGAGATCTCAAGCGACGAATGGGGCAATACGTTACTACCGCCAAACCTTTTCATGCCCGAAAAAAGCGGCCTCGAGATCCCAAGTCCCGGCTTCCCGCCCGGCCACGAGCTGATTAAAAAAGCGCAAAATCTCACCAGCGAGTATGACTATTTTTATAAAATTTATGGCGCCAAAATGCCCTTTGCCGTCTGGATTAGCGGCACGAACGGCAAAACCACGACGACAAAGATGACGCAGCACCTGCTGGTGCGCTACGGCTCGGTAATGGGCGGCAACGTCGGAGTTCCGCTCGCAGACCTCGACCCAAACGCCAAAATTTGGGTGCTCGAGACCAGCTCCTTTACGATGCACTACACAAATGCCGCGACGCCCGGCATCTACGCGCTTTTGCCTATCACGCCAGATCACCTCAGCTGGCACGGCGATTTTGTCCAGTATGAGCGTGCCAAGCTAAAGCCGCTAGCGATGATGAGCGAAAATGCGGTCGCGATCCTGCCTAAAATTTACGCCCAGACGCCTACTAAAGCAAAGGTGATAAG
>CAURRL010000143.1:0-4142 GCA_963526895.1 uncultured Campylobacter sp.
GACTTAAATGGCGCTTTCGCACCGCAGGGTTTAAATTTGCATTTTTTCAAGATGCGGGTCTCGGTGGGTAAAATTTGAAGCTGAAATTTGCAAATTTAGCTTCAAATTTGAACGCAACAATGATAAGGCGAAGTATTTTGAGATGATTTTTGGGGTTGCGTAGGTAAAATTTGGCGTAGGCTAGACCTCTGATTGTAGTTGCTAGCAAAGCGAAGCAAAGATAGTCTGCCGAGCTAAATTTTAGCCAGCTCCGCAAAAAGCGCTCAAAAGACAAGCCGCCAAATTTTAAAGATCGCGAGGATCGGCGATCTTGCCCACCACCGCACTCGCCGCAGCCACTGCTGAGTTTGCCAGATACACCTCGCTCGTGCGATCGCCCATGCGTCCGACGAAGTTTCTATTTGTCGTGCTTACGCAGCATTCCCCAACGCCCAAAATCCCCATATATCCGCCCAGACACGCGCCGCAGGTTGGGTTTGAGACGACCGCTCCCGCTTCCGCGAAAATATCCATCAGCCCCTCTTTTTGAGCTTGCAGGGCGATTTTTTGCGTCGCAGGCGTGATGATGAGGCGAGTTTTACGCGCTACTTTACGGCCTTTTAGGATTTCAGCCGCGATGCGCAGGTCGCTTAGGCGGCCGTTCGTGCAGCTACCGATAAAGGCCTGATCGATAGCGATATCGTCTCTGACGGCTTCGCGCACGCTCTTGCCGTTACTAGGTAAGAACGGATAGGCGATCACGGGATCGAGCTTACTAACGTCGATTTCTAAAATTTGCTCGTAATTTGCACCCTCGTCGGAGTAGTGCAGCTTCGGCTCGGCGCGTAAATTTTTACCTTTTAAAAACTCTTTTGTTGTTTCATCGACCGCGATGATGCCGCTTTTGCCGCCGGCCTCGATCGCCATGTTACACATGCTAAAGCGCCCGTCCATATCGAGGTTCTCTATCGTCTCGCCCGTAAACTCCAGCGCCTTGTATAGCGCGCCGTCCACGCCGATACGGCGGATGATCTCTAGGATGAGGTCCTTGCCGTAGACGTGGCGGTCAAGTTTGCCGCGAAAGATCACTTTGATAGTCGGCGGCACCTTAAACCAGTTTTTGCCCGTTATCATCGCGTAGGCTAGGTCGGTGCTACCCATGCCCGTTGCAAAGGCTCCCAGCGCGCCGTGCGTACAGGTGTGGCTATCGGCGCCGATGATGACGTCGCCCGGCACTACGAGGCCTTTTTCCGGCAAAAGCGCGTGCTCGATGCCCATGTCCTTTTCGTCGAAATAATTTTTCAAATCGTGCTTATACGCAAAATCGCGGCTGATTTTAGCTTGGTTAGCGCTTAGAATGTCTTTTGCCGGGATGTAGTGGTCCATCACGACGCTAAAGCCGTCTGGGTTAGCTAGCTTTGTCGCGCCGCTTCGCTCAAACTGCTTGATGGAGATAGGAGTCGTGATGTCGTTGCCGATGACCATGTCGATGTCGCTCTCGATGATCTCGCCCGCGAAAACCTCGCGCCCTACGTGCTCGCTGAAAATTTTTTCGGTGATGGTTTGCTTTTTGTTTTGCATAAATTTCCTTTTTGCGGATACCGCGCGTTTTTAAAATTTAGCGATTTTAGCGAAAAATGGATAAAAAGAGATTGAGATTAAAATTTAAGCGCCGCAAATACAAACGCGGTTCGGCTAAATAGCGCAGTACGCCGCGGATTTAAAACAAAATTTGACGCTTTCAGGATGCGGGTTTGGGCGAGTCAAATTTGAAGCCGAAATTTGCAAATTTAGCCAAATTTGACTTCAAATTTGAACGTAAAAAGTTAAGGCGAAGTATTTTTGCGTTTAGACGAGGCAGATTTAAATTTTACGACGGGAGCTACCTAGTCGGTAGTGACCGAGTAAAATTTAAATCCAACGACGTATAAACCAAAAAGACAAGCCGCTAAATTTTAAAATTTAACGCTAGCGGTCAGCATAAACTGCCTCGCATACCCCGGCTGTATCGGTATGATATTAGCCTGCGTGCCGGTCGATGAGGACGTATAGTAGAGCTTGTCGGTCAAGTTTTTGACGTTAAACGAGAAATTCGTCTCGTAGCCCGCGATCTTGGTATCGTAGCTGATAAATGCGTCGTAAACGACCGCGTCGTCCATCTTAAAGCCCGTTCCCGCAGGCACGGCCGGTAAATTCGTCCTCATGTAGTAGGTGTACCATGAGCCAAAATACCTCGCCCCGCCGCCGATCCTTAGCCCTTTTGCGCCTAGGTGGCTAAAGTCGTAGTTGGCAAAGAGGCTGGCTTGGTGCTTTGGCGTAGCTTCTAGCGGTTTGCCCACTAGCACGGCAAACGCGCCGCTATCCTTGCGCACCTCGGTTTTAGTGTATGCGTAGCTAGCGCCTAGACTCAGTCCTTGCGTCACGCGGCCGTTAAAGTCAAACTCAAATCCTCTAGAGCGCGCCTCGCCCACGGGCGTACTTACGCTATTTACGGTGCGCATGATGTTTTTCTTATCGATGTTAAAGACCGCCGCGCTAGCCGTTATGCTATCGTTTTGAAATTTAGTTCCCAGCTCTACGCTTTTGCCTTCTTCGGGCTTTATGTCGCCGATGTCGTCGCCGCTGATCGCCATTTGCGGATTAAAGCTTTGCGCGTAGTTGGTATAAACGGACCACTCCGGCGTTAGCAGGTATAAAAGCCCCGTCTGCCACGTAAATTTGCCGTCTTGCTGATCGGTTGTGTTTGGTCCGCTAGTCGTGCCGCGCGCGACTTGGTCGTAGTATTCGTATCTAACGCCCAGAGAATAGATCAAATTTTCGGTCAAATTTATGCTATCTTGCGCATAAAATCCGATCGTTCTTAGCTTTTGATACTGGATGCCGGAGGCTCGGTCGGACGGATAGGCGACCGTGCCGTAGACTGGACTGTAGATATTTATCGGGAAGTTTCTGTGCGTAGTGCCCGAGCTGTAGCTGTTTAGCGCGCCGGGTCTATAGCGGTAGTACTCCTTTGCGTCGATACCAAAGAGCAAGTTGTGCTCTATCTCGCCCGTTTGCACGTAACCGTTTAAATTTAACGAGCCGGCGTGCGTGCGGTGGATAAATCCTTCATACGCCTCGTTTCGTCTAGCCGCAACGCCCGTGTTTAAATTTACGTTCATTAGCCTGATGTGGCCGTACTCGTGCTTTGAGCGCGAAAACGCGTAAGCGCCGCGCAGTAGCCAGTCCTCGCCGATATTTTTTTCAAAATTTACATCCACCGTGTCGAGTCTGGTTTTTAGTTTATTAAACGGCTCGTCAAGGCGCCTTTTCTTATCTATCGGCAGTAGCTTGCCCGTGCTTGGAATGAGATACATGCCGCGGTCGATCGGATCGGTCGAGCGCGTGTGCGTATAGGCTAAATTTATGCGGTAATCATCGCCTTTATACGAGAGCGAAGGCGCAAAGAGGACGTTTTTATATTCGCCAAACTCCCTCCAGTAGTCTTTTTGCATCATATCAAATATAAATCTATACGCAAAGCCGCTATCAGCGATCGGTCCCGTGGCGTCAAAGCCCGCGTTCCAGTAGTTGCGGTTGCCGATACCGGCCCAAATTTCGTTTGAGAAGTCGTATTTTGGCTTTTTAGTGACCATATTTATGATGCCGCCGGGCTCTTGCGCGCCGTAGAGCAAGCTAGCCGGGCCTTTTAGCACCTCGACGCTTTCTACGGTTTTGTTAAAGCTATGCATGACGCTAGCGGGCACGCCGTTTCGCATGATCGAGCCGTCGCGTCCGCCGCCAAAGCCTCGCTTAATGATCGAGTCAAAGATACCGCCCGTGGTGTTTCCATAGCTAACTCCGCTCACGTTTTGAAGACTCTCGGCTAGAGTCTCGGGTTTTTTATCCTTTATTTGCTGCTGGGTTACGACGTTTACCGTCTGCGGGATCTCTAAGATAGGCGTATTGGTTTTGCCTACTTCGCTGGTTTTGGCGCGGTATCCGTCATCCGCGCTCTCGCTAATTTCGACACCTTGCAGCGCGACGTCGGCGGCGAAAATTTGGGTTAAAAGCAGCGACGAGGCCGCTAAACTTAGGCTAAATTTGTTCATTTATTTTTCTACGTTTTAAAATGCATTATCATTATGTTATTCTTGCGATTAAAATTTGACTCGATATTAGGC
>CAURRL010000144.1:0-4110 GCA_963526895.1 uncultured Campylobacter sp.
TAAAGACATCAAAAAAATCAACCACAACCTAAGCTACGACGAGCTTTTCGAGCTTGAAAAGGCAATGGGCGAGGGACGCGTATCAAGTAACGGCACCTTTATGGTCGATACCGGAATTTTCACGGGTCGCAGCCCAAAGGATAAGTACTTCGTAAAGCAAGATCCGAGCCAAAAATACATCGCTTGGGGCAAGGTAAATCAGCCTATCTCAAAAGAGCTTTTCGATAAGCTTTTATCTAAAGCAAAGGCCCAATTAAGCGGCAAGGAAATCTTTATCCAAGACGCATTTTGCGGCGCTAGCGAAAAGAGCAAAAAATCAGTCCGCTTCGTAACCGAAGTCGCGTGGCAGGCGCATTTTGTAAAAAATATGTTCATCCGTCCAAGCGAGGCGGAGCTGGCTAAATTTAGCCCTGATTTCGTCGTTTACAACGCATGCAAATGCAAAAATGAAGAGTGCAAAGAGCAGGGGCTAAACTCCGACGTTTTTGTTATCTTTAACGTCGAGGAAAACGTCGCCGTTATCGGCGGCACGTGGTACGGCGGCGAGATGAAAAAAGGAATTTTTTCTATGATGAACTACTGGCTGCCGCTCGAGGGTAAGCTAAGCATGCACTGCTCGGCAAACGTGGGTAAGGATGGCGACACGGCGCTATTTTTCGGCCTAAGCGGTACGGGCAAAACGACGCTATCAACCGATCCAAACCGCAAGCTAATCGGCGACGACGAGCACGGCTGGGACGATGAGGGGATATTTAACTTCGAGGGCGGCTGCTACGCGAAGTGTATAAATTTAGACCCTAGCAGCGAGCCTGAAATTTACGCCGCGATCAAACGCGACGCGCTACTTGAAAACGTGGTCGCAGATGAGGCTGGCGTCGTGGACTACAAAGACGGCAGCAAGACCGAAAACACCCGCGTTAGCTATCCGATCTATCACATCGATAACTACGAGCCAAGCTCTGCGGGCGGCCATCCGAAAAATATAATCTTCCTAACCGCCGACGCGTTCGGCGTTTTGCCTCCGGTTGCAAAACTAACCAAAGAGCAGGCGATGTATTATTTCCTAAGCGGCTACACGGCCAAAGTCGCGGGTACCGAGCGCGGTATCACAGAGCCCGTGGCGACCTTTAGCGCGTGCTTTGGCGAGCCGTTTATGCCGTTACACCCGACCGTTTACGCTAAGCTGCTGGGCGAAAAGATCGACAAGCACAATGTCAGCGTCTATCTCGTAAATACCGGCTGGAGCGGCGGCGCGTACGGCGTGGGCAAGCGAATGAGCATCAAAGCCACTCGCGCATGCATAAACGCGATCCTTGACGGCAGTATCAAAAAGTGCGAATTTGAAAATTTCGAAAAATTTAATCTAGCGATCCCAAAAGAGCTCGCAGGCGTCGAGACAAAGCTGCTAAATCCTATCAATACGTGGGAAAATAAGGACGAATACGTCGCGACTCGCGATAAACTAGCGAGCATGTTTGAGGCGAATTTTAAACGCTACGAGGACGTAAAAGAGGGCGTGGAATACGCAAAAGCCGGCCCTAAGGCTTAAATTTAAAGGGCGCAGGATTTGAAAATTTACTCTGTAAAACGCGGGCTTAAATTTAGCCTTTTAGCCTGCGCCTTTTTTTTATCTGGTTGCGATATCTTTGGCGGACAGAGTCAAAGCTCAGCGCTAAAGTCCGCCAAGCAGCCTGAATTTTCTTTTGTTCCTGACTCCGACGCGGTCGCGTATCTAAACGAGTACCGCCGCGGCTCGGGACTCTCCGGTCTAAAACCAAATCAAATTTTAAGCCAGGCTGCTAAAAATCACGCCGAATACAGCGCCCAAAACGAGTACATGGGGCACGACGAAGCGGCGGGACGGGCGAAATTTAGCGGTGCGACTCCAGCCGATAGGGCTCTGGCCGTAGGCTACAAATCAACCCTAGTGCTTGAAAATATCGCTTATAAAAGCGACTTTAAAGAGGCGGTGGACGGGCTGTTTTCGGCGATCTATCACCGTTTTGCGTTTTTAAATTTAAGCGTCGATGAGGTCGGCTACGCACTCGCGTCCAAGGATAAATTTAACGCCTTCGTTTTTGAGATGGGTAACTCGAGGCTCAGCGCCTTTTGCGCTAAAGGCGCTAGCGATACGGGCGCAGGGCGGTTTTATACCAACGTCTGCGCCGATAAAAATCTAAAAATAAAAGACGCCAAATTTGATAACTTCACGGGCTCTATGAAGCCCTACGTCAAATTTCCGGACGCTACTGCGGTGACGCCCTATTTTAGCGGCGAGATCCCGGACCCATTCCCTGAGTGCAAGATCACGGCAAACCCCGTCAGTATCGAGTTTAACGCAAACGCTGGCGAGGTAAAATTTAAAGATTTCGAGATATTTAAAGACGGGCGAAAGATCCAAAATTTGTACGTCATCACCAGTGCCAACGATATAAACTCCAAATTTACGTCCAAGCAGTTTGCGGCCTTTTCGCGAGAGGTTTTTGACTTTGGCGCGCAGTATGAGGCGGTTTTTAGCTACGAGCAATCAGGCGCGCGAAATCAAAGCACGCAAAATGAGGGCGCTCATGTAAAGCAGATAAAATGGAGCTTTAAAACCAAAACCCCGCAAAATCCGTATTTCGACGCGCGCGACGGCGACGTGCTGGGCGTGGATGCGGACAAGACCTATGAGATATTTTTCCGCCCCAAAGACTGCAACGACCTCATGACGCGCTACTCATATAAGGCTTCTGGCTTTATGACGCCTATGGTCGCGCAAAGCGGCACGAACACGCTAAGCGTGAAGCTAAAAGGTATGGCGGGCGATACGCTAAGCATCGTCGCGGGCGGCATGAGTGTCAAGGTGCGGCTCAAAACCAGCTCGCCTGAAGCCGTGCGCGAGAGGAGGGCGTTTTACGTCAAGGCTGGGCTGATGATCGCCGGCGTGATCGTGATTTTTGCGCTAATCGGCAGAAAGATGAGGCGGTAAATCTACGCCGCTTTGCTTTTTTTTGGGTTGTGCCTTCAAATTTGAGCTTTTTGAGGCGAATTGGCTTTGTAAATTTAGCGGCACAAGAGGCAAAATAAATTTACCTGCAAATTTGACGACTGCTCTCCCGTAGACGTTGCTTTTATTAAATTTGATAATGCTTGAGGTGCGATAGTTTAGCTTTTTGCTAAACCTTGTCGTCTGTTGCACGTTTAAAGCTGTTGATTGATTTGATAACTACGCACTGTTGTGCCGATAAGCGTTATGCGTCATTAAATTTGACGACCCATTTCCCTGCAAGGTCGTAAAGCGTATATTTTAAATTTCATCCCCGTTTATCTCATCCGCAAGCTTTAAAATTTTATCTCGCACCGCCTTTGGAGCGTAGATATCCATCCACTCTATCCCGCCCCCAGCACTAAAAAGCACGGCGATTTGCCCCTCGCTCATCGCGCGCTTGGCAAGCTTGGTCGCCGCGGGGCTGTTGCCCATATTGGGCGTCTCGTCTATGCTTATCTCGGCGCAGCGGCGCAAAATAGGCGCCATATCAAACTCGCCATCAAGCAAAACAACGACCGAGCCGCGCCTAAAACTGCAAGCGTTCCAAAAGATCTCGGCGCCGTTTACGCACTCTCGCGAGAGATCAAGGTGAAATTTGCCCCGCTCGCGCACGAGAAAACTAAAGTCGCTCAAATTTAGCGGGTGCTCCACGCTACCGAAGGCCCCTGCGATGCTATCTTTGCGCCCGTTATAGACGTAGGCGGCGAGCGCGTTTTGCAGTAGCGGCGCGATGATCTGATCATGCGTGCTCGTGTGATCGTCATCTCTGGCGCGCCCTGCAATCTTTACGAAAAATGGCTTGAAATAATCCATAAACGCTCCTTAAATTTGTAAAATTTGCTCGTTTTTGCCTTTAAATTTAGCGCTCGCAGCGGTTAAATTTATCTCGCCGCTGCCGCATTTTTGGCTCGTTTTTCGGGCGCCACTGTTTTAAATTTTACGCAGGCTTTAGCGCGTAAAATTTCAGATGCCGTTTTTCTAAAATTACCGCGACTTCAGAACGCCGCGTTCCTAAATTTACCGCCCTAAAATTTCAAATTTATCGCCGTGCACCGCGATCGCTTCAGCGTTATTTATCG
>CAURRL010000145.1:0-4094 GCA_963526895.1 uncultured Campylobacter sp.
TTATTGGATATCTAAATTTAAAAAAGAAACAAACAATAAGCTTTATGATTCGTTTAAGTCTTATATAAAAAAAGATGAATACCTTGATTTTTTAAAGGATTTAGAAAAAGAGTCAAAGATTTATATTAGTATTGTTAATCCAAAAATAGAAGATTACAGTAATAGGCAAGAATATAAATGGTTAGTTCAAAGTCTACAATCTTTTGGAAGTATATTTAATGTGGTACAAAGCAGAATTATATTACTAGCGCTATTAGATATAAAAAAAAGGGAGCTAATTTCAACTTCAAGTTTTAAAAAGGTAATTCAATACCTTGAAAATTTTATTTTCGCATATACAAATATATCAAAGAAACAGGCTAATATATATGAGACCAATTTTTCTAAATTGGCAATCAAGTTAAGAAAAACACAAAGTAAAAGCGATACAAATACGATTCTTAATGAATTACTCTACGATACTTTTAACTCTAAATTGCCGAAGTATGAGGAATTCGAAGAGGGTTTTGTTAAGTTGGCATATAGCGGAAGAAAAAATTTACCAACAAACGTATTGGCTAAATATGTTTTAAAGAAGCTTAATCAATATTTTGAGAAAAAGGATTTTTTCTCTGATGATACTTCCGTAGAACACATTATAAATGAAAAATCAGAAGATAATGATACTTGCTTGATTGGCAACCTAATTTGTTTAGAGACTCAACTAAATAATGATGCTAGTGATTTAAAATATATTGAAAAAAGGGAAGTTTATAATAAATCAAAATATGAGCAAGTTAAAACTTTTATTTCAGAATATTCAGATTTTGATATTGAAGCAGCTAAAGTTCGTTCTAAAAAAATGGCTAGAGAGTATTATGATTTTATTATTTGCGATAATTGATTAGGGAATTTAAGAAAACAAGAACTGAAATTATTATGAAGCAAATCTGCATCATTTTAGCGCATCCTTACGAGAGAAGTCTAAATGCGGCTATTGCGAACGTAGCGGTAGAAAAGCTTCAAAATATTGGATATTAGTTTAAATTTCACGATATATATACGGATAAATTTAACCCTATCCTTAGGGGAACCGAGCTCGTTAGCGACGAAAGCGACGACGAGCTGTTAAAAGTACACCAAAAAGATATTGTAAGCGCCCACGGCATCGTGATCGTTCATCCAAATTGGTGGGGCGAGCCGCCAGCCATCCTAAAGGGCTGGATCGACCGCGTGCTAAGGCAGAGAGTAGCCTACGATTTTGCGCCGGGCGATAACGGCGGCGCGGGCTTCCGATAGGGCTTTTAAAGGCTAAAGCCGCCGTAGTTTTCAACACCTCCAACACCCCAGAGGCCAGAGAAAACGAGATATTCGGCGATCCGCTGGAAAGAATTTGGAAAAGCTGCATTTTTGATTTTTGTGGCGTGAAAACCTTTGAGCGGCTGATGTTTAGAGTGGTTGCGGATAGCGACGAGGTCGAGCGAAAGGTCTGGTTAGAGCAGGTCAAAGGGGTGCTAGATAGACGCTTTCCTGGGCTTGCGTAATTTTGTAAAAAAATGGCTTAAATTTGCCAAAAAGAGATAATCCTTATCAATAAATCGTCCGAAAATTTTAGCTACAATGACGCGTAAAATTACGAAAGGAAGAAAAATGAGTAAAATTTACAATCTAAACGCCGACACGAAAGTGATCGCAAAAAGCGTCGTTAGCAAGAGAATTTTTGATTGCGAGAATGCTCACGTCGACGTGTTTGCCTTTGACGCGGGCGAGGAGCTAGATCACGAGATGCTGTTTTGCGACAGCCTCGCGTGGGTCGTAGAGGGCGGCGCGAGTCTGCACTACGGCGAAAAGCAGATGTGTCTAGGCGGCGAAGAGGCCTGCCTGATAGAGAAAAAAGTGTGGCGAAAATTAGTTTTCAACAAACCGACGAAATACGTCTCAATCGATTTTAAGGAGGACTTAATGATAGATCATTTACCTAAGGCGGCTATTTTTAGCCTAGTGGATGCGGTCGAATACGAAGAAGGCAAAATCGTGAGCAAAACGCTCGTCAAAAACGAAAGCGGCTCGATGTCGCTGCTATCTTTTTCAAAAGACCAGCAGCTCTCTACTCACGCAGCTCCGGGCGACGCGCTTTTGATCGCGCTTGAGGGCGAGATGAAGCTAACCATCGGCGACGAGCATTTTGATATCAAAAAAGGCGATACTATCGTGCTTCCGGGCAAAATCCCGCACGGACTAAAGATCCCTGAAAAATTTAAAATGTTACTCATTGTAACAAAAGATAAGATGTAGAGTTTTGGGGCGATTGCCCCGACTCGTTTAGGAAATATATGGCAAGATTTATAATAGACGATGAAAACATAAGCGTAGATAATCTAGCGACGCTAAAAAAACTAGGCGAAAAAGATAAAATTTATATCGTAACAAACAATCGACAAAAGCTAAGCATCTCCGTTTTGGCGTGGTTTCTGGCGCGAAAAATCAAAATAAAAATCATACTTTTAGAAAGCGCTCACAAGGACTATGCCGATAAAATAATTACGTTTTTAATGGGCAAACTCTCGCATAAAAAAGACAAAATTTACATCGTCAGCAACGATAAATTTTACGACGACGTGATAGATTTTTTTAATAAACAAGATAAAAACGGCGGCAAATTTTATAAACTCAAATTTGACTTTAATCGCTCGCATACGGCACAGCTCATCGAGGAAAATCAAGACGAAATCGCGATCCTGATACGAAACTCGGGAAGCCTAAGCGAGCTTCATATGAAATTTATCTCAAAATTTGGCAGTAAAAACGGTGCGGGCGTGTATAACGCGCTAAAAGAGGACGCAAGGAAGATCTACAAAAAACCTCAAATAGAAAACTCGCAAAAAGGCGAAATAAAGCGTATCGCAGCGCCAAATTCTGCAAAATCACAGACTGCGACAAAAGGCGACGAGCAAAAATTTAATGAGCCAGAAAAATCGCAATCAGAGCTAAATTTAAGCGGTGAGATTTTACACACTCAAAGCGCCTTGGCAAAAGAGCAAAATTTAGAAATTAGTTCGCAAATCGATCAAAATTTAGAAAATAGCTCGCAAAATGTTCAAAATTTGGAGCCAGAAAAACTGCAATCTTTAGAGAGAAAAAACAGTTCGGCAGCAATTGAGAAAGTTAAAGTTCCCGAGTCAAATTTGATCGATAAGCTCGATCTTGCCGTGCACTCAAAAGATGCGGAGATCGATGTTTCTAGCGAAAATCTAAATGCGGACGAAAAAGGGCAAAATTTATCAAACAAGCGCGCGCTGCAAAAATCAAAGCAAGCTGGTGCGCCGCAAAATGAGGCAAAAAATAAAGCCGAAAATGCGGCAAAAACGCAGCTCTCGCCCAAGATAGATGAGGCTAAAAAGCAAGAGATAAGAAAAATCGCATTTGAGAGTAAAAATTTGGGCGATTTTCACAATGGGCTCGTGAAAAAATACGGCGCAGACGAGGCTGGCAAGCTATATAAAGCGCTAAAGCAAAAGGCAAAAGAGTACCTAAGCAAGCGCAATGCGGCTAAGTAAAATTTGTGTTTTGGTTGCGGCGGCTTTTGAAATTTGTGGATTTGCGGTAAAATTTGGACGCAAAATCATAAATTTAAGGGGGAAAATGATCTATCTAGTCGGGTCAAATTTGGAATTTGAAGGCGTAAAGACGCTGGTTTTAAACGAGATAATATTTAATAAATTTAGCGTAAATTTGGCCGAATTTGACGCACTGGTTTTGACCTCCAAAAACTCCGTAAACGCGC
The DNA here is from genome assembly GCA_963526895.1 of uncultured Campylobacter sp. Classification (GTDB taxonomy): domain Bacteria; phylum Campylobacterota; class Campylobacteria; order Campylobacterales; family Campylobacteraceae; genus Campylobacter_A. The sequence goes on from CAURRL010000145.1 coordinate 3,764, forward strand.
TAAAATTTAATCAAATTTTGCCTGCAGATTTGCAAATTTACTCCATCGGCGAAGGCACTAGCCACGCGGCTAGCGAGTTTGGCTTTGCTCAAATTTTCACCGCAAAAAACGCTCACGGAAACGACTTTGCTGCCGAGATCGCACCGCTTTTGCGGGGTAAAGAAACGCTATTTTTAAGAGCGCGAGAAACGGCTTCTGGCGTTGGTGAAATTTTGCGTTCAAGCGGCGTAAATTTGACGCAAATAATCGCTTACGAAAACGTTTTTAAACCGCTTAATGAAGAGCAAAAACCGCCTAAAAACTCAGCGATTATTTTTACAGCTCCCTCAGC
>CAURRL010000146.1:0-4052 GCA_963526895.1 uncultured Campylobacter sp.
GGCGAGAAATTCGAGCTTTTTAACGTCAGCTTTGCGGAGTATAAATTTGCCAAATTTGACGAAGCAGACCTGCACAACTACTTATCGGGCGATCTTTGGCAGGGCAAGGCCGGAGCCATGACGATAGAAAATTTCAACAAAAAATACATCCTGAGCCAAAACGGCGAAACTAGCACCGCAATGGGGCTAAACGTGAAAATTTTAAAGGCATTTTTATGAGAATTTTAGCTTCGATTTTGTTTATTATCTTTGTTTCGCTGAGCGCGGCGTTTGTTTATCTTTACTCGCAAGTCACCTTTGACGCGTCAAATATTATCGATTTTAAGCCAAAGCTCACGACTCAAATTTACGATAGAAACGGCGAGCTCATCGCAAATATCTTTGACGAAAACAGGATCTACGTCAAGTACGAGGACATCCCGCCGCGCGTCATCGAGGCGCTAGTAGCTATCGAGGATACGAGCTTTTTCGAGCACGGCGGCGTAAATCCCGAGGCCATCACGCGAGCTATAGTTAAGGACATAAAGGCGGGCAAACTAGTCGAGGGCGCGAGCACGCTCACGCAACAGCTCGTTAAAAATATGGTGCTCACCAGAGAAAAAAAGCTAACGCGCAAAGTCAAAGAGATGATCATCTCGATGAAGCTAGAAAACGAGCTAAGCAAAGAGCAAATCCTCGAGCGCTACCTAAACCACGTCTATCTCGGACACGGCTACCACGGTATCAAGACCGCAGCGAAAGGATACTTTAGAAAGGAGCTTGACGAGCTCACGCTAAAAGAGATTGCTATCCTAGTTGGCTTACCAAAAGCGCCCAGCACTTACGACCCGACCCGCCACCTAGATCTATCGCTTAGCCGCGCAAACAACGTTATCTCAAGGATGAACGCGCTGGGCTGGATCAGCGACGCTGAGTACAGGGCCGCGCTAGTCGAGCAGCCCGTAGTCTTTGACGATACGCTCACGCAAAACAAAGCCCCGTACATCGTGGACGAGGTGCTAAAAGAGGCCTCAAAGCGCTTTGAGGATATAAAAACCGGCGGCTACGTCATCGAAACCAGCGTCGATTTAAAGGTGCAAGATATGGCGTCCGAGGCGCTAAAATACGGCTACAACGAGATACTAAAACGTAACAAGGACGCAAACGCCAGTATCCTAAACGGCGCTATCGTCGTTACGCTACCAAAAACCGGCGAGATCCTCGCGCTAGTAGGCGGCGTAGACTACGCCAAAAGCAGCTATAACCGCGCTACGCAGAGTATGCGCCAGCCGGGCTCTAGCTTTAAGCCCTTTATCTATCAAATCGCCCTAGACATGGGCTACTCGCCTATGAGCAAGGCGGCCGATATATCAAGGGTTTTTAACGAAGGCAGCCAGTACGAGTGGCGACCGAAAAACTACAGCGGCGGCTTCCAGGGCTATATCACGCTGCGAGAGGCTCTACGCCAGTCGCGCAACCTCGCTACGATAAATTTACTCGACGAGATCGGGCTTGATACGGCTTATAAAAAGCTAACCGAAATGGGCTTTAAAAACATCCCTAAAAACCTCTCCATCGCGCTTGGCAGCTTCGGCATCTCGCCGTTAGAGTTTGCTAAATTTTACTCGATGTTTCCAAACGGCGGCGAGATCGTAGAGCCAAGCCTCATAAAACGCATTATAAATTATCAAAATTTAGAAGCGGTTTTCGAGCCAGAGCGGACGTTCGTCACCGAGCCCGAGCAGGCATATCTGATGACCGATATGATGAAAACAGTCGTGGAGCGCGGTACGGGACAAAGCGCCAGACTAAACGGCGTGCAGGTAGCAGGCAAGACGGGCACGACGAATAATAACGTAGACGCGTGGTTTTGCGGATTTACGCCCGAGGTCGAGGTGCTAGTGTGGTACGGCAACGACGATAATACGCCGATGCGAAAGGTTGAGGGGGGCGGACGCACAGCGGCTCCGGTGTTTAAGAAATTTATGGAAAGCTATATGAAGGAGTACCCACTAAAACAAAAAACCTTCATCGAGCCAGAAGGCGTCTTTCACACTGCGTATGAGGGCCTGATCGAGGTCTATACGAAGATCTCGCCGGTACCGAAGCAGGACGCCCAGGATACGCTAATAAAACAAGACGACGAGGGGCTGATTTTTTAAAATTTGCTCCAAAAAAAGCCGGCTAAATTTGAACGCTTTACCGCGTAAATTTAGCCGCCGCTTCGTCAAATTTTAATCCATTTGCAAAGCAGCTTTTTATCAAATTTACGGTCAAATTTGATCTCGCACGGTTAAAATCCAAATTTTAAAGCGGTTTTAAATTTGCTTGTTGATTCTACTCTCGCCAAATTTAAGCTTGCCTGCAAATCCAAAATCAAAGACACAGTAAAATTTGAAGCCAAATTTAAACGGTCCAAATTTTACAAAACCTATCAAATTTATCTTGCACGGCAAATTTGACCAAGCCTCAAAAACAAGCCGTGTCCGTACCGCTTAAATTTACCGCCGTGCCAAGCGCAAAAACCGTATCAAATGCCCCTCAAATTTACAAAATTACGCTTCGTCTTTTGGGATATACGTACTTCGGTTAAACAGATAGCATGCCGCAAAGGTAACCAGACAAGCCGACAATACGTTTGAGCCATCCAAAAGCAAGCTCACCGTCTTTTCGTCATTTCTAGCGATCAGAGCCGCTACTATGAGCATAAGCGGATACAAGATCAAAGCAATGCTAGCTAAATTTTCAACCGTAAAAATCGCCAAGCAAAGTCGCTGATTTTTTATGAAAAATTTGCTGTACTTTTTCGTAGGGTAACTTTTTAGGTAAATTTTCGTGAAAAAATACGGCAAAATCAACACAACACCAAGGTATGCAACTCCCAAGATGTTTCCTATAAAGCTCGCAAACCACGAAACCATAAGCACAAACCCGATAAATGCCATACTAGCGCGCCTGATAAGTCTATGCACGTCGTAACGGTTTTTTAGATGCCAAGGTATTTGATCAAATTCCGCGTCCAGGTCGTTTAGCTCGCCAAGTCTTTCCTCTACTGATTTTGCGCTTTGAGCCGCTAAGCCGGACTCCCTGCGCAGATCTGCCCCCTCGGGTGCGGGCTCATATGAGCTTATGTTCAAAGAGTAGCATACGGCAAAAACAAGCAAGCAAATCGGAGCTACGACAAGGCCGTATAAAAACGCATAAACGCCGTATTCGCCGCCACTATCCTTCACGAAAAACGACCCGATAATAAGTAAAATCGGGTACGAAATCAAAACTATACTGGCAAAATTTTCTATCCTAAAGGCCAGGAAGCTATCCCACTGATCCCTCACGAAAAGATAGCTATATCGCTTGGTTTTATCTCGTTTTAAAACATAAATCGTCCAGAAAATAGGCGCAACTATCATCACGGTACCCCGAATATAGCTAAAAACTTCAGGCGGCAATTCTATGCCTTTGCTTATAAAAAAAGACTCCATATACGACGCTAGGATCGAAAAAAGATAAAAAATGGCAAACGTCGACGACCAGTACGTCATAGTCGCCCGCCTGATAAATCTATGCCTATCATACTGCCTTTTTGTGTCCTCGGGGATAGCGGCAAATTTCTCGTCCAGTTCTTTCATCTCGGCTTGAAATTTTGCGTTCACGGCCAGCTCCTTTAAAAGCGCTTATTTTAGAAATTATATCAAATTTGACGCGACAAAGCGCCTAAATTTGGGGATTAAATTTGATAGCAAAAACGTAGCTATGTTTTGAAAATTTCACGTTTTGCCGCCGCTTGGCAAATTTAATCAAGCAATGACAAAGAAAATCAACTTAAATTTGACACGTTTGCCGTAAAATATCTGCGGATAAAAAGATAGCGCCGCACCGCGCACGAGCCTAGACTCAAAAGTACGGCGATCAAACTCAAATTTAACCCGAGCTTTCAGGCTAAATTTGAGCTGGGTTTAAAAAGCAAAAGGATAAATTACTCCACGAGCTTCATCTGCTCGGCGCAGATGGCCTTCCATGAGCTTTGCAAATTTGAGCCGACGCACTCCTGCAGATACGGCTTTGCTTCGCTT
>CAURRL010000147.1:0-4035 GCA_963526895.1 uncultured Campylobacter sp.
CGGCATAAATGAGGCGATATATTCTGGCGCCGTGTCGCAAAGCTCGCTACAAAATGCCTTTAACGCCGCGCTTCTTTACGAAAAAAGCGAGGACATCATAAAGGAATTCTTGCGCGCGGGCGTAAATTTAAACTACGGCTTTGAGAGTTCGCTGTTTTTCGCGCTTAAAAATTTAAATAACGTAAAGCTTCTAGTTGCCAGCGGTGCGGACGTAAACTATGCAAATCTGCTCGGCGTCACTCCGCTTTTTAAGGCCGTGCAGCTAAACGATATAAATTTAGTCAAATTTCTGCTAGAAAATGGAGCTCTAGTAAACAAAAGGCTAATAGACATGAGCACCAAGCTTGCATATAGCGCAAATTTGAGCGTCCAGCTACCAAGCTTCGTGAAGCTATGCGACTTTGACGGGGTATCAAAAAGCGTGCTGATGAGCGCGGCGGGAGCGGCTGACGTGAAAATTTTGCAGCTTTTGATAGATAACGGCGCGGACGTGCAGGCAGTGGATGATAACGGACTAAATGCCCTAGACTACGCGATCATCGGCAAAAAGGAGATCAACGCACAGTATCTAAGGGCTATGGGGCTTGAGTCAAATTTGATCACCGAATAAGGAGAAAATATGAAAGGAACGGCTTTTATCACGGGTGCTACGTCGGGTTTTGGCGAGGCGATAGCTAGGACGCTCAGCCGCGAAGGCTATAAGATCGTAGCGCTCGCTCGCCGCAAGGAAAGGCTCGAAGCTCTGGCAAAGGAGCTTGGAAATACGCATATCATCGTCGCCGATATCCGCGATAAAAAGGCGGTTTTTGACGGCGTGGCAAATTTGCCGCAGGAGTTTTGCGATATCGAAGTGCTCGTAAATAACGCAGGCCTGGCGCTGGGGCTCGAAGGCGTGGCGGAGACTAGTATCGAGGACTTTGAGACGATGGTAGATACCAACATCAAGGGGTTTTTGTACTCGACCAAGGCCGTTTTGCCGCTCATGATCGCGCGAAAGAGCGGCTATATCTTTAATCTAGGCTCAACTGCGGGCGCATGGCCGTATCCGGGCAGTCACGTTTACGGTGCTAGCAAGGCATTTGTAAAGCAGTTTAGTAGAAATCTGCGCAACGACATCCGCGGCACCGGTATCCGCGTGACCGAGATAGCTCCTGGTATCTGCAAGACCGAGTTTAGTGAGGTTCGCTTCGGCGGCGATAAGGCTAAGGCCGACGCGGTTTACGAGGGTGTGGAGTACATCACGGCCGAGGATATCGCACAGATCGTGCTAAACTGCCTAAATATGCCTCACCGCGTCAATATCAACGTCGTCGAGGCGATGGCGACGCAGCAGACTTGGGCCGGGCTTTTTATCGAGAAAAAGTAGGCGTTTTGTAGTTAAATTTACTGATTTTAGGATTAAATTCGGTTGTTCTTGGTTAAATTTAATCCTAAACTTACGCCTGATTTTCAAATTTGAGCGGCGGAAGCAAGATTACTTTTAAACAAGCAAAACTACATTTTTTATACAAATAACGCTCCGCGTATTAAATACAAAATTTGACCACAAACCAAATTTGAAAATTTCCTGCAAAATTTGAATCATGGGCAAATTTAAATTTACCGTGAGCGCCGTTTTAAACAAAATTTCCACAAAAGCCTCATTTTTAACATAAATTTTTAATAAAGAGCTAAAAATTTTGAATTCTAAGCGAATTTAAAACAAAAATTTAAGCCGCATTTAGCTAAATTTATGCCTTAAATACCGACCGACGGCACGCGGTGCGGAAAATTTGATTAAACCGACGAAAAACAAAAAGGAGTTTTTGATGAAAAAGATTTTATTTTTGTCGCTTTTGCCGATCTTGGCGTTAGCCGTAGATCCCGAAGTAGCGAAAAAAAATGCCGAAATTTTCGGCTTTTGGACGCTTATCCCGCCCGTGGTAGCGATAGTTTTGGCGTTTATCACCAAAGACGTCGTTTTGTCGCTGTTTATCGGCGTTTTTAGCGGAACGTTCCTCATAAATGTCATCGATTCAAGCATCCCGATGACTTTTGTAAAGGGTTTTACCGACATCGTAAAAAGGGTCGTAGGCTCGCTGGCCGATAGCTGGAACGCGGGCATCGTGCTTCAGGTGCTTTGTATCGGCGGCGTGGTCGCGCTCATCACCAAAATGGGCGGAACCAAGGCTGTGGCGATATGGCTGAGCAAAAAGGCTAAAACAGGCGTTTCTGCTCAAATTTCAACTTGGGTGATGGGACTTTTCGTCTTTTTCGACGACTACGCGAACTCCCTCATCGTGGGCCCGATCATGCGACCGATAACAGATAAATTTAAAGTCAGCCGCGAAAAGCTAGCATTTATCATCGACGCTACGGCTGCGCCGGTTGCCGGGCTAGCAGTCATCTCGACTTGGGTCGGACTTGAGATCTCGCTCATTAAACAAGGCTATGAGCTCATCGGCATAACGAACGTAAACGCTTTTAGTATCTTCGTCGAGACGATGCCTTATAGATTTTACAACCTTTTTATGCTATTTTTCATCGTCTGCACCGCGTTTATGGGGCGCGAGTTTGCAGGTATGCTAAAGGCCGAACGCAGAGCTAGAGCCGGCGAACTGTACCCTAGACGGGGCGGAGCTATGATCGAGGACGTCGAAGATAAGACGCTAGAACCTAAAGAAAATATCAAACTACAAAGCTCAAACGCCGTTATTCCGCTTTTGGTGCTTATTTTGGGTGCGTTTGTTAGCTTTTACTTTAGCGGTCTGGGCGCGCTTGAGGGCGAGGCGCTTGAGAGCGCGAAGGCTCATCCGCTTACGTTCCACACCTTCCAAGCTACATTTGGCGCTGCCGATGCGTCCGTGGCGCTATTTCAGTCGGCTTTGCTAGCTACGGTGGTGGCGATATTTATGGCTGTTTATAGAAAAATTTTGACCGTTCGCGAGGCGATAGAAACATGGGGCAAGGGCTGGAAAACCATGATAACTACGATCATCATCCTGCTTCTTGCGTGGTCGCTAAGCTCGGTTATCAAGGAGCTTGGCACATCTCGCTACCTAGTCGATCTACTTTCGCAGTCTACGCCAAAGATCGTCCTTCCGGCGGCGATTTTTATGCTTGGTTCGTTTATCAGCTTTTCTACCGGCACCAGCTACGGCACGATGGGCATTTTGATGCCGCTTGCGATACCGCTAGCTAGCGCGGTGGGCATGCACAGCGGACTAGAGGGCGACGCCTTGCACGCGTATATGATAGTAAATATCTCAGCCGTTTTAACGGGCGCGATATTTGGCGATCACTGCTCTCCGATCTCGGATACTACGATACTTTCGTCTATGGGTGCTGGGTGTAACCACATCGATCACGTCCAGACGCAGATGCCTTATGCGCTTGCGGTTTGCGCGATCAGTATTTTTGCGGGATACTTCCCGATCGCGCTTGGCCTAAGCATCTGGATAGTGCTTCCTTTGGGGCTTTTGGTGACGGCTTTGGTTGTTAGATTCGTCGGGCAAAGGGTTTAAATTTGCCCGATAAATTTTGCAAATTTTTAGGAGAGTGCGGTAGCTGCACCCTTGATATGCCTTATGAGGAACAGGTTAAATTAAAAACCGAGTTCATAAGGCGCGAGTTTGAGCCGTTTTATAGCGGCGAATTTGAGTTTTTCGCCTCGCAGAGTGCCGCTTACCGCACTAGGGCGGAGTTTGGGGTCTGGCGCGACGGCGAGGAGCTTAGATACACGATGCACGGCGCTAAAACTAAGCGTATTTTTATAGACGAATGCCCAAAAGTAGCCTCTCCTATCGCAAATTTGATGTCGCGTTTGCTTGAAGAGCTTACTAAAAATCAAATTTTAAAAGAGAGGCTGTTTGGCGCCGAGTTTATCTCGTGCGCGAGCGGGATACTAGCGACGCTGCTCTATCATAAGCGTCTAGGCGAAACCGAGCAGGGCGAGATAGAAAGCTTAGCGCGTGAGCTTGCCGGTCACCGCGTAACGATAGTGGCGAGAGCAAAGGGGCAAAAGCTGCTAAGTAATGAACTAAATTTAGAGGACCG
>CAURRL010000148.1:0-4026 GCA_963526895.1 uncultured Campylobacter sp.
TTACTATACCGCAAAACGAGCTTCACGTCGCAAAAGAGTGCATGGATAAACTAAGCGCGTCTAGGGAAATTTTATACAACGACGAGATAGTCAAGGTCTCGGTCGTTGGCGTTGGTATGAAAAGCCACACGGGAGTTGCTTCGCTAGCATTCCAAACGCTGGCAAACGAGGGTATAAATATCCAAATGATCTCGACTAGCGAGATAAAAATCTCGATGATCGTCGATCAAAAATACGGCGAGCTAGCGGTTCGCGCACTACACGAAGCTTATAAACTCGATAAATGAGCGATTTTATAAAATGGACACTCGAGGCGATCCGCGAGGAGGGCTCGCTGATGAGCTGGATGGAGGAGAGGCGCACTGAGTGGACGCCTCTGCTCGCCTCGAAGCTTAAATTTTTACTCGAAGGGCGCGCGTTTATCTTGATCACAGATAGCGAGCGCGGTTGGTTTGAAGAGTATTTTTTAAAAAATATAAACAAGCCGACAAACGCCCGCCCCGTACTACCCTTTTTCTCGCTAAAGGCGCTTTATCCGTCTTTTGAAAATATCGGCTCAAAAGAGGAAGTCTCGCTACTTTTAGATATGCTTAGCCTTGCTTTTCCAAACGGCTACGTATTTTTCTACGTCGGCAAAAGCGCCGAAAAAAGCTCGCAAATCGCCAAAGGCAAGGACGATAGCTACATGTGGCTTTTTGACGAGCAGGCGCAAAATAGCTTTTATCTAAGCTCCTCCGACGGCGCGCTAGACATCAAGCTTTTGTCGCTGTTTAGGCTTTTTGATAAGAGCATAGACGCCGCTTTATTTGCGAAAGTAACGCTTTAATCTATGCGAAGCAAAATCGTAATCACGAGCGATTTTGAAGCCTTAAAAGAGGAAATTTTAGGGCTTTACGGCATAAATTCGGTTAGATTTTTTTTCGTCGATGACTTTTTGCTAGAAAATGCAAAAGAGGTCGCCGCCGAAGCCTATATCGCGGAGAGCGAGCCCAAACTACTAGTTTTAGGTGCTAAAAATTTCCGCGTAGAGGCTCAAAACTCTCTACTAAAAATCATCGAAGAGCCGCCTAAAAATATCTTTTTTATCATAGCTTGCGAGTCTAAAAATATGCTCCTGCCGACCGTTCGCTCGCGCCTAGTTACCGAAAACAGGCTCGAAAAAAAGCAACGAGAAAAAACGGGGCTAGATTACAAACGCCTCGAGCTAAAAGAAATTTGTGCATTTATCGATGAAAAATCAGCTCTCGAACGCTCCGAAAAGCTCGGTAAAAACGATCTAAAAGAGCTAATCGCCGCAATAGCTCTCGAGGCTACGGCGCAGGGGGTCAAATTTAGCGCCGAAGAGCTTGAATATTTTTTCAAAGCCGTGCGCCTAGCCGAGCTAAACACCAAAACCCATGCGCTTCTTACGCCGATACTTCTTATGATTTACGAAAAAGGGCTTAGATGAAAATTTTTAAAATCAATCCGCAAACTGATTTTAACGAGATTTGCGAGATTATCCGTCCTAGCGACGAGGGGCGAAATTTGATGAAAAAAAAGTCGGCGATCAACTTTTTTTTGATTAAAGATTTGCGCTCGCCTGCTGCAAATATACTAAAACAAGACGCACTAAGCGTGGGGGCAGAGCTCGTGACTAACCGCGACGTGATTCTGGGCGGCGCAAACTCGGCCGCGCTTTTAATGGCTACCGATGCGCAAGTTCTTGCGCTTGCTAAAAAAGAGTCCGCTCAGGATTTCGGGCTAAAAAATTTGGCTAAATTTTTAAAATCTCCGTTTAAAAAACCGCAGCGCGCGCAGATAATGGGCGTCGTAAACGTAAATGAAGATAGCTTTAACGCCGCAAGCCGCGTGAACGAAAAAAGCGGTATAGCGCGTATAGAAGAGATGATCGAGCAGGGGGCTGAGTATATCGACGTGGGCGCGGTTAGCTCGCGGCCCGGTAGCAAATACGTCGGACGAGAGGTCGAGTTTGCGAGGCTTGAAAAAATCGTCGCCGAAATTTACCGCCTAAATTTGCATGAAAAGGCGATATTTAGCCTAGATAGCTTTGATGCGTACTGCCTAGAGTACGCGCTAAATCACGGCTTTAAGATGATAAACGATATCACGGGTGACGTTAGCCTATGCGCTCTAGCGGCGTGCTACGGCGCTACCTACTGTCTCATGCACATGCAAAACAGCCCCGAAAATATGCAGGATAATCCACATTACGATGATTTGCTTGGCGAGATAGACGCGTTTTTCGAGGCTAAGATCGCCGCGGCGCAGGATCTTGGATGCCGCGATATCGTGCTGGACGTGGGTATCGGCTTTGGCAAGACAGCGGAGCAAAATATGATTTTGATAAAAAATTTGGAGCATTTTTTACGCTTTGGACTGCCGCTTTTAGCTGGCGCCAGTCGCAAATCAGTCATAAATTTTTATAGTCCGAGTGAGATCAAAGACCGTTTGCCGGGTAGCCTTTATCTGCATCTTGAGGCCTTTAGAAACGGCGCTCAAATCATCCGCACGCACGACGTGGCCGAGCACGCGCAGATGTTTAGGTTGGAAAACGCGATGAGAAAGCTCGCGGCGTGGTAAGCAAAGCAAATTTAACGAGGGAAAATGGATAAAAAAGAGTATTTAGAGGCCGTAGATACGCTAAATGCGTGGGCGAAGGCCTACTACACCGACGACGCACCCATAGCCACCGACGAGGAGTATGACGAGCTTTATCATAAAGTGCTGGAATTTGAGAGAGTAAATCCTGGCGAAATCTCGATGTTTAGCCCGACGAAACGCGTAGGCGGCGAGGTTAGCGAGGGCTTTGTAAAGGCTCGCCACGGCGCTCGTATGTGGTCGATGGAGGATATATTTAGTTTTGAGGAGCTGCTAGCGTGGCTAAAGCGCGGCGACAAAGAGGGGCTGGAGTTTGCGCTTCAGCCTAAATTTGACGGCGCGAGCTTAAATTTACTCTACGAAAACGGCGCTCTCGTGCGAGCTATCACGCGCGGCGACGGCATAACGGGCGAGGATGTCACGAGCAATGCAAAAGTCATCAAAAATATCCCGCTACAAATCGCCTATAACGGCAGGATCGAGATCCGCGGCGAGGTCGTGATCGCTAAAAACGACTTTGACGAGATAAATTTCGCCCGCGCGCAAAAGGGCGAGCCACAACTATCAAATCCTAGAAATGCGGCCGCCGGCAGCTTGCGCCAGCTAGATAGTGCCGTGACGGCATCGCGCAGGCTGAGGTTTAAGCCTTGGGGCTACGGCGAGCAAAATTTGGGCCTTGAAACCTACTCGCAGATGATAGATTTTATCTATTCGCAGGGCTTTGAGCGCGAGGAGTTTTTTAAAATTTGCCGCACTGCAGAGCAGATCGAGGATGCGTATAAGCAGCTCGTGGCGCAGCGCGACAGCAAGCCTTTTATGATGGACGGCCTCGTGGTGCGCGTGCAGAGTATCGCGGCTAGCGAGGAGCTTGGCTACACGGAGAAATTTCCTAAATTTATGGTTGCGTATAAATTTCCCGCGATCGAAAAGACCACGCGGCTGCTTGACGCCTTGTTTCAGGTCGGACGCAGCGGTGTCGTGACCCCAGTGGGCGTGCTAGAGCCCGTAAATATCGACGGCGCGATTGTAAAGTCCGCCACGCTGCATAACTTTGACGAGATCGAGCGCCTAGGCGTGCAAAAGGGCGATTTTATCAGCATTATCCGATCCGGCGACGTGATACCAAAGATCACTGGCGTCTTCAAGCAGCGCAGAGACGGCTCGCAAACCCCGATAGAGCGGCCGCGCGAGTGTCCCGTATGCGGATCGATGCTGCTAGACGAGGGCGTTTTCATCAAGTGTCAAAACCTCGAGTGCAAGGCGCGCGTGATAAATTCGCTCATACATTTTGCGAGCAAAAAGTGCCTAAATATCGACGGCCTTGGCGACGCGATCGTAAATCAGCTTTTTGAAGCGGGCTTGGTCACTAAAATCGCCGACATTTACGAGCTTACGGCACAGGATTTGGCGAGGTTAGAGGGCTTT
>CAURRL010000149.1:0-4025 GCA_963526895.1 uncultured Campylobacter sp.
CTACTTGCGTCTGACACCTTGTAGCTTATCGGCAAGTCAAATTTAACTAGCAGCTCCGCCACGCGCGCCTTTTGCTCCTCGCTCATAAGCCCTAGCTTCACGGCTAGCGCGTTAGCCATGTTCATCCCGATCGCCACCGCCTCGCCGTGTAGATATTTTTTATAGTTCGTTTCGTTTTCTATCACGTGAGCGAAGGTATGGCCGTAGTTTAGCACCGCACGCACGCCATTTTCGCGCTCGTCGGCTTCTACGGCGGCGGCTTTTATCTGCACGCAGCGGTAGATCAAATTTTGCAAATTCGCCTCATCCGTCAAATCTGCGTTTTCCATCCACAAAAATAGCTTTTCGTCAAAAGTTACGGCCATCTTTGCCGCTTCTGCAAGCCCCGCGGCAAATTCGCGCTTTTCAAGCGTCTTTAAAAACTCTGTCTCGCAGTAAACGGCGCTAGGTTGATAAAACGAGCCGATTAGATTTTTGCCGAATTTATTATTTACGCCCGTTTTTCCGCCTACGCTAGCATCCACTTGCGCTAGCAGAGTAGTCGGGATGTTTATAAATTTGATCCCGCGCTCAAAAACGCTCGCCGCAAAGCCCGCCATATCACTCACCACTCCGCCGCCAAGCGCGATGATAACGCTGCTGCGATCAAGGCGGCTGACGAAAAGCTGCTCTAAGATTGCCTCTATCGTTTGCATATTTTTATACTCTTCGCCGTCTGGAACGCTGATGACGAATTTTTGCGGACAGTCTATGCGAGAGAGTAAATTTTGCAGATAAAGCCCGCCTACCTTTGCGTTGGTTACGATAGCGACTTTAGCGTCAAATTTAAGCTCTTTTAGCCCGTTTATATAGACGCCGTAGCCTGGCTTGCCGTCAAATTTTATATCTATTTTCATCTTATTCTCCGCTTTTATTTTATCCAAAATAGCCTAATTTATCGGTATAAAAATCTGATAGTTGTCGCTAAGGCGCGCGTACAGACGGTTCATATCGTTTGAAAACGCCGCAAATGCGTCTTTTTTGCTGATCTTTTTCGTAAAAGGCACGAACTGAAGCAAATTTTGCTCATTTTTTAGCTTTAAAATAGGATTTATATTTCTATCCTCGACTATCTCGACCTTACGTCCAAAAATTTTAGAAAGACTATCAAAATGCTCCTCCGCGCCCTCGCCGCCGCTAAGCGCGCCGAAGTGATATAGCGAGATTTGCGTATCTAGCTGCGCACAGCAGTCCATAATGACGGCTGATTGGTTTTCTATCTCGTCGCCAAAACCGCTACTTAATATCACGCCTTTTTTTATTTCGTCCACGTCGCCTCGGCCGATAGTAGTTACCGGCCTTTTAAGCTCAAAAAGCATCCTTTTATGAGCCGAGAAAAATTTATTATCGGTTACTATTAACCCGACGTCGTTTTTAAATACGTCGTCTTTTATCTGTTCTACGCCGCGGCCGAAAAAATCAAACATTACCGCAACCCTCTCGTCTCCGACCGATTTTAGCCTCTCGTAGGCTAAATTTAACGTCGGATTTACGACCTTGACGTAGAGGCGTTTGCTATTTAGCTTTTCGTGCAGTTTTAAGCTCTGTTCTAGCAGTCGCAAACAAGCCTCTTCGCCCATAGCGCGCATATCTAAAAACAGATAAGTGTTATGTCCAAAAGGGCTTGGAAACTGTCCGGTTTCTTTTTTAACGCTTCTAAAAACGCTTAAAAGCACGCTAGGCTCGCCTACGATGAGTAAAACGTCGTTTGGCAGGATCATTAAATTTGGCTTTGCAATCATAAAATTTGAGCCCCTATAAACCATCGCAATGCGCCATTTTTTCTGCGTTATGGAGCTGATATGGCGGTACATAAACGAGCTTCCTACGGGTACTTTTACTTCCATTATCTCGCCCTTGCCAAGGCCTAGGTTATCGGCTACGACGGGGATGTCGGGCAAAAAGTCCATGAGCCTAGCCGTAAGCACCGCGCGGGCATCTAAAATAGTTAGATACGAGTCGTCCTCCAGCCCGCCTAGCCCCCAAAGATCAAGCATCAAAATTTCCGTTTTTTTGCTGATTTGACGCAGGTTATTATAGACGCTGACCGTATCAAAGCCGTCTTTTAGCATAAGCATAAACTGGCTGAAATAACCGCTTGCTACTTGCCTCAGTCTATCAAGGCTCGTCGGATCAAAGCGGTAAAAGGTAAAATTTTCTAAATTTACGTCCGAGTAATCCTCGTCTCCGCAAGCGATAACTACGTAGTGATGCGTGCTACTTCTGCTTACGAATAGTCTTTCTAAGAAATGTTTCGCTACAATGCCGTCCGCAACTATCAAGATATTTTTCATTAAAACTCCAAATTTAAAGGGACTATTATATCAAAATGACTTTTAGTATAGATAAAACGGACGGTGCGGCGCGCGCGGGCACGCTAATCACCGCTCACTCGACGATAAAAACGCCCGTGTTTATGCCAGTTGGCACCGTAGGCGCCGTAAAAAGCCTAGACGCCGTGGATATGATGCAAATTTTAGATGCCCAAATCATCCTAGGCAATACCTATCACCTCTACCTGCGCCCCGGCAGCAAGGTCGTAAAGCAGCTCGGCGGCCTGCACGGCTTTACTAAATTTAACCGCTCGTTTTTAACCGATAGCGGCGGCTTTCAGGCCTTTTCGCTAAGCAAAATCTCAAAACCGGATGAAAATGGTATCAAATTTAAAAGCCACATCGACGGCAGCGCGCACTATTTTACGCCGCGCTCGGTACTAGATACCCAGTACGACCTAAACTCCGACATCATGATGATCTTAGACGATCTAGTCGCGCTTCCTGCGGAAAAAAAGCGCGTAGAGCTAAGCATAAAACGCACGATAAAATGGGCGCGCGAGGCAATAGATTATCATAAATTTAAGCAAAACAACGGCGAAGGGCTCACGCAAAATATATTCGGAATAATCCAAGGCGGCACGGACGAGGCGGCGCGTAAATTTTGCGCCGAAGCACTATGCGAGATGCCCTTTGACGGGCTTGCTATCGGCGGTCTTAGCGTAGGTGAAAGCAACCAAGAGATGTATGATACCGTGCAGGCCGTGATGCCCTACATCGACGCGGCGCGTCCGCGCTATCTCATGGGCGTAGGCACTCCAGAAGACCTCGTAGAAAACGTGGCTTGCGGCGTTGATATGTTTGACTGCGTGATGCCAACGCGAAACGCGCGCAACGGCACGCTATTTACGAGTTTCGGCAAGATAAATATCAAGTCTGCAAAATTTGCCACAGACCGCGCTCCGATAGATCCAGAGTGCGACTGCTACGCGTGCCGCAACTACTCGCGCGCCTATCTTAGCCACCTATACCGAGCGGGCGAGCTGACGTTTTTCCGTTTGGCAAGCCTACACAACTTGCATTATTATTTAAATTTGATGCGGCAGATGAGAGAAGCGATAACGGCGGGCGAATTTGAAAAATTTAGGCGAAATTTCTACGCCAAACGCGGTAAAGACGCGCCGAGCATATAAGGCAAAGCAGTGAGCGAGCGCGATATCTCTGGGTACTTTTACGACGAGGAGTGCGAGTACGTCTATCTCGTCACGGACGGCAGTGAACAAAACTATAAATTTATCTTTAAAGACGACAAAATTTACGCCCAGGACGGCAGCGAGAGCGGCGCGGAGGAGTTTATCCGCGTCGTAAAAAAGATAACAAGCGAGTTTCGCGCCAAGATCGCCGAGCACTCCGCCCAGCTTGAAAGCTACGAGAAAATTTACGCGGGCAAGAGGGATTTTACTAAATTTATCAAAAAGCACGCGGTCTTAAAATACGAAATACGCAAATTTCAAAATAAAATTTCGCACTTTTACGAGGCTCTGGCGATCTGTCAAAACGAAAGGCCCGAGCTAAAAAAGCAGCTCAAAAACTACGTCTACGAAGCCGGCGTACTAAAAAACGCAGCCTGCGAAAACGCCGCTAGGATAGACGATATCTACGCGCATATACAGAGCCTAAAAAACGACAAAATCAACCGAAACATCTATATAC
>CAURRL010000150.1:0-4010 GCA_963526895.1 uncultured Campylobacter sp.
ATAAATTTGTTAAAATCCAGCCTAAATCAAGGCGAGAAAAAAGGAGAATTCGTGAAAATTTCGTTTGAATGCGACTGCATTTTGCTTGAGGAGTCGCTAAGGCTATTTTTGAGGGATTTTATCTCGCCTAAAAAAGATTGCGACTTTATCGTGGCGGACAAAAAAATCGAGGCTAAAAAGCCAGTTTTCGTGATCGCCGAGCGTTCGCCGCATCTAAAAATCCCTTTTAGCAAAGAGGCCCTTGTTTCTGCGCTTGAGGAGTTTTACTCGGCGATTCAGTTTTCAGAGCCCATCGCCCCTTCTCGCACGACCTCGCCTGTATTTATTATAAAAGAAGAGGCCGCGCCGCAAAACGGCTCAAATTTGGAGCTTGAGGTTTCAAATTTGATAGATAAATTTAAAGAAGAGCTGCTGGCTATATTAAGGAAAGCTCGTTGAAAAATCTCTACGCTACGATCTCAAGTGGTAAATTTAAAGGCAAAAAGCTGCTTTTGCCCTCGCTGCAAACTACAAGAAGCACGAAAAGCATCGTAAAAGGCTCATTTTTCGACTCGTTTCGCTACGAGCTAGCGGGTAAAGTTTTTATCGAGGCTTTCGGCGGTAGCGCGCTGATGGCCGCAGAAGCGCTAAGCAACGGCGCACAAAAGGCCTACGCGGTAGAAATCGACAAAAATGCCTATAAAGTCGCCTTGCAAAACGCTAAACTTATCGGCGATGAGCTAGAAATCGTAAACGGCGATACTTTTGAGATGACGCCAGCTATCGTCGCGAGGCAAAATTTGCCCGTTATTTTGTACCTAGATCCGCCTTTTGATATCAGAGACGGCTTTGCGGACGTTTATGAAAAGTGCGTAAATTTAGCAAGAAATTTGTCTAAAGATAAAATTTATCTAATCGCTTTTGAGCATGCTAGCCACCTAAATTTACCTGAAAACATCGGCGCATTTACGCTTTTAAAATCTAAAAAATTCGGAAATACCTCGCTTAGCTACTATTCTTAAATTCTTGTGTCAAATTTGGAATGCTAATTGCTTTTAGTCCTTGAAAATACAAATTTAAGGACTAAAATGAAACTAGCGGCATGCTTGCTAACCCTTACTATATCGGCTTTTGCGGCGCAGATAAAAGACATCGCAAACGTTGTTGGCGTGAGGGAAAATCAGCTGATCGGATACGGCCTGGTTGTCGGTCTAAACGGCTCTGGCGACGGCAGTAGCTCGGAGTTTACGATCCAGTCTCTTTCAAATATGCTTCAAAGCGTGAACGTAAAAATAAAGCCCGACGATATCAAATCAAAAAATACCGCCGCGGTTATGGTCATCGCAAAGCTGCCACCGTTTGCAAGGCAAGGCGATAAGCTCGATGTCGTGATCTCATCTATCGGCGATGCAAAGAGCCTTCAGGGCGGAACGCTTTTGATGACTCCGCTTAAGGGCGTGGACGGCGACATTTACGCTCTAGCGCAAGGCTCGCTAACCATAGGCGGTAAAACCGCATCTCGCGGAGGCGGAAGTAAAGGCGGCAATCACGTAACCGCGGGCACGATCCCAAGCGGCGCTATCGTGGAGCGCGAGATCGCATACGATATCTATAATCAGGAAGCGATATTTTTAAGCCTTAAAGAGTCAAATTTCGACACAGCTTCAAGTATTCAAAGAGCCGTAAATTTAAATGTAGGCGGCGATAGTGCGGTAGCCGTCGACTCTCGAACGATCAGGATCGCTAAGCCAAACGGGGCAAATATGGTCGATTTCGTAGCTAGGGTGTTAAATTTGGACGTGGATTATAAGGCCCTAGATAAAATCGTAATCGACGAGCGTACCGGCACGATAGTAAGCGGTATAAATATCACCGTTGATCCCGTCGTCATCACGCACGGCGACATCACGATAAAGATAGAACCCGACTCATACGACGAGGCGCTGGCAGAGCAGAGAACTATCGACCTGCAAGACGGCGCAGCGGTCGATCCCGTAGCTAACATGCTAAAAATCAGCGGCGAAAAAACTACCGTAGCTAGCGTTGCAAGGGCGCTAAGCAAGATGGGTGCGACGCCTAGCGACATCATAGCGATAATGGAAAATCTAAAGCGCGTCGGCGCTATACACGTAGACTTGGAGATAATATAATGTTAAACGTAGACAGTTCGGCGGCTTTAAGCTCCTACAATAAATTTGCCACAAGCTCAATCGAAAATAGGCGCGCTGATAAGCCTCAAAGCGAGCAAGACGCGCTTTTAAAAGAGCAAACCGACGCTTTTGAGGCGTTTTTGGTTAAAAGCGTGCTAGATATCGCGTTAAAAGACGAAAATCCGCTATTTGGCAAAGATGCCGGAGACGAGATCTATCACTCGATGTATAACGATACTATGAGTAAGGCTCTGAGCGGTAATTTGGGCTTTAGCGAACTTTTATTCAATTATTTGAAAGAAAGGGCTTAAGAAATTTCAAAATTTGCCGATTTAGTTTCTAACAAATCTAAAAAGGCTTGAAAATGATAGGAACTTTGGGAGCTAAACTGGGCATGAGCCCGCAGCAAATCACTCGCTCAAACGACGTAAAAAAGAGCGAAAACATGGAAAAAACACAAGGCAAAGAAGAAAGCAAGGTCGCAAAGATAGCCGAGCAGATCGCTAACGGAACATATAAACTAGATATGTCTAAGACTGCAAAAGCCGTTGCCGATACGCTTTTATAAGATTTTTTGTCCTTGCGTAAAAAGAAAGGACAAAAATGCTTAAAAGATATTTGGATGAGGCGATGGGCGTGCTAGACGAGCTCATCGCTCAAACTACGGAAGATATAGAAAAGATAAAACTAGCCGACCACACTAAGGTCGATGATAGCGTCAAACGCAAAAACGAGCTGGTTAAAAAATTCGAATCCGTAAAATCATTGCTAGATAAAGAGCTTTTAAGAGTCTCAAGGGAAAACGGCGGGGTAAATTTAAGCTCTATCCTTGATGATGAGGTGAAAACATCTCTAGCTCTTATGCGCTCAAAACTTGAAGAGCTCTACTCAAAAAACAAAGAATACGCAAAATACGTCGTCGGAGTGAAAGAATTTTTCGATAGCTTGCTAAAAAATATGTTTAAAAGCGAGTCTGGCAGCTACGATAAAGAAGGCTTGACGCCTGAAAGTTTATTTAAAACAAGGGTTTAAAAAATGGCTAATATATTTTCGTCTTTGCACATCGGCGTGAGCGGTCTGGATGCCGCGCAGACGCAGATCACTACGACCGGACACAACATCACAAACGCCGACAGCGAGCACTACACTAGACAGCGCGTCGTGCAGTCTGCTAGAGAGCCTTTTCACGATATTCCTGGCGATATCGGTAGAGGTACGCAGGTCGATACGGTCGTGCGCGTGCATGACGAGTTTACGTTTGCTAGGCTTCGCACTTCAAATATAAATTTAGAATCAACCGAATACAAAAAGCAAATTTTAGAGGAGATTTCGCAGCGCTTCCCTGATCTGCAAAGCGTAGGCATAGGCAGGGATTTGCAAAATTATTTCAACGCGTGGAACAACCTCGCTTCAAACCCGACCGAGGGCTCGCAAAAGATAAATTTGCTAAACAACGCTAACACGCTCTCGACTAGTATCAACAAAGCTAGCGACATGCTAACTAAGATCCAAAAGGACGTGGACTCGCAGATAGAAGTTACCGTAAATGAAATAAATAAATACGCCAAGCAAATCGCGCAGATAAACAAAGAGATCGTACGCGTCGAGTCCGTGGGCAACACTAGAGCCAACGATCTGCGCGACAAACGCGATCAGCTCGAGCTTGCTATGTCAAAGCTTGCGGGTATAAGCGTGTTTAAGGGCGAACTGCAAGGCACTAACGTCGATCCGACCGTAACGGACGTAGGTACGAAGCACCAGATAAATATCTCAGGGTTTAATATAGTTGACGGCGTAACCTACCACCCACTAAAGATAGACAAAATGAACAGCAGAAGCGATTTTAAGGGCGTTTATTTTGAGAGAGAGGACGGCAAAAAG
>CAURRL010000151.1:0-3955 GCA_963526895.1 uncultured Campylobacter sp.
GCTAAAAAAGCTAGGCAGCGAAAACAAGGCCTTCCCGAAGGCTCATCCGCTCTATGCGTTTTTCTATCACTCGCACCCAAGCCTCTTTGAGCGTATAAACGAGCTGGAAAATGACGGTAAATGACGCGCTAAAAGCAGCCGCCTCGCAGATAGCTCCAGCGTGCGAGATAAACGGCGCAAATCCAGCGCGCGTAGCCAAGGCGCTTTTGATGCGACACCTCGGCGTAAAAATCGAGTGGATATTTTTAAATTTAAACCGCGAGCTTGATGATGCGGATGGATATTTCGCGCTTGCAAAGCGCTTCGCAAATCACGAGCCGCTGGAGTATATAACGGGCGAGGCGGGCTTTTACGGGCTTAGCTTTAACGTAAAAAAGGGCGTCTTGATCCCGCGTCCGGAAACTGAAATTTTAGTCGAAAAATCTCTTGAGATTTTATTAAATTTACCCGCGCGAAATGGCCCGCCGCTAGTTGCCGAGATAGGCGCGGGAAGCGGGATAATCAGTATCTGCCTGGCGTTAAACTCAAACGCTAAAATCATAGCCTCCGATATCAGCGACGACGCGTTAAATTTAGCTCGCGAGAATGCGGCAAAATTTGGCGTAGAGGATAGGATAGAGTTCGTAAAATGCGCCTATCTGGATCAAATTTACGGGCAGTTTGATCTGCTAGTTTCAAATCCGCCTTATATCGCACAGGACTACGGGCTTGATAAATTCGTATTAAACGAGCCGCACGAGGCGCTGTTTGGCGGCGCGGCGGGCGACGAGATCTTAAAAAACATAGTCCTCATCGCTAAAAATCGCAGCGTAAAATACCTAGCCTGCGAGATGGGCTACGATCAGCGAGAAAGCATGCAAAACGCGCTTAAATTTAACGGGTTCGAGGCGGAGTTTTACAAGGATTTAGCCGGATTTGACCGCGGATTCGTCGCTAAAAATTTATTTGCGAATTTTTAAATTTACGCACGGTCTGCGTGCGAAATTTACTGCGCTTTTGTCGGCTAGCCATCTCGCAAAGGTCTGCAAATCCATCCGAGCTAACGCAAAACCAAACGTAAGGGAATAAAATTAGCATCCAAACGAAGCTAAAAAATCTGGAATCAAAAGCAAAAAGCAAGGGCGAGTTCGCGCTTTGCGCTGCTGCGGCGTACCTTAGCCGCGACTTTTTTGATACCGACGCGCGGATAAATTTGTTCGGCGCGCTGCACGAGTGCGGGTATCTGCAAAACTCGCTAAAACCTTACAGGACGAAACTAGGCGCCGATAGCCCCGAGTGGACGCAGAGGTGTTTGCAGCGGTTAGCTAACGGCGACCGCGACTACTGGGCGCTTGCGGCTTTGCTTTGCGGTGAGGGCGAAAAATGCGTGCAAATTGCGTTAGACTCGGGCTATCAAAGGCTAGCTAACTGGAGCTACGATCATTTTAAGCTCGGGCGCGTAAACGTCGTTACGCTTTATAGACAGGCTATGGACAGCGTACTATCTGGTATTTTGGAGATAGGCTACGCGGCTAAAAGCGGCGAATGCGTGGACGTAGGCAGGTCTAGGGCGCTATCTATCGATAAGCAAGATAGCAAATGTATCAAGGGCGTACTGCATCTATCGATGCAAGCCAAGCTGCCATATGGCGCGTGGCACACGGAAAGCGCGAAATTTTATATAGATAAAACGAGCGCGAAGCAGGATTAAATTTCTAAACGCGTTAAATTATGCGGCGTAAGCGCTAAATTTACCGTATCAAGCAAGCATTTTTGCCGAATTTGCACCTAAATTTAGCCGAATTTAAACGCTCTAACCCTAAAATGCGTGCGGTAAATCAAAAAAAAGGAAAATTATGAAAAGCGTTTATTTTTTGCTTATTGGCGCGCTCATCGGCACGGAGCTGGCTCTGGGTGCTCTGGTTGCGCCCACGATTTTTTATCCGCAGAGCATACTTGGCGAGGGCGTACTCACGCAGTTTCAAAGCGGTAAACTGATGGCTACGATATTTGTCAAATTTAACTACGCCTTGCTAGCCGTTAGCGTTATAGCCGTGCTTTACGAGCTTGCCTCGTTTAGATCTAGCGTCAAATTTGCCGCCAAATTTAGCGCAAACATGCTTTGCGCAATAAATTTAGCCCTCGCGCTCTCGTTCGTGTTTTACTTCACGCCTTACATCATGGACGCGCAGGCAGCGGGTGAGGCGGCGACGCGTACGACGGAGTTTGCTCAGATGCACGCGGCTAGCGAGTGGACGATGAAGCTGATGTTGTTTGCGCAGCTTGCTTTGTTTTTTATCAAATTTAAAACTGCCGAAAAATGAGCGCAAAGCCCGATATCCAAATTTTAACCGATTTTTTATCTGACTACACGGCGGCGATGGTGAGTGCGGGCACCTATACCGCGCGCGTCGAAAAGTGCGTGGACCGCGTGGCTAGGCGTTATGGCTACGACATTAGCGTGACGATTTTCGTGAAGTATTTTACCATTAGCGTTATGGACTCGGTCGACAACTCCCTGCGCCGAACCTACGTGAAAAAGATCCCGATAGGGCAGGTGAGCTTTAACCGCATTGCTGAGCTTTCGTCGCTTAGCTGGCGGATCTTGGATGAAAATTTGAGCCTTGATGAAGCTAAAGAGCAGTTTGATGGCGTCATGCGCATCGGGGCAAATAAATTTGCCAGCTCGCTTGTCTTGATTAGCCTTGCAAATGCGGCTTTTTGCAAGCTTTTTGGCGGCGATATGGGCTCGGTAGCTTGCGTGTTTTTTGCGACTCTGGTCGGCTATAGCCTCAAATTTGCGCTTGCTAAAATGGGCGTAAATTTAAAAATCCAGTACGTTTTGACCTCGTTTGTAGTCTCGTTTATCGCCTATCTTGGCGTATTTTACGGCTTTACGCACACTAGCGACGTGGCGATCGGCTCGTCGATACTCTTTTTGATGCCGGGTGTTTTTCTCATAAACTCGGTCTTTGATATCATAAACGACAACACGCTTGTAGGCATCAGCAGAGCCGTGAGTACGGGTATCTTGATACTTTGCATCGCGGTGGGCGTTTATATCACGCTCTCGCTTAGTAGCGCGGAGATTTTACATGTTTGAGCTTTTGACTGCGACTCTCATAGACGGCGCTTTTGCCGCGGTGGCGGGGCTTGGCTTTGCTTATGCTAGCTCGCCACCAAAAAGAGCTCTCGCCTTTTGCGCACTGCTTGCGGCGTTTGCGCACGCTAGCCGTTTTTGGATCATGCAGATGGGATTTTTTAACATCAGCGTAGCCACCCTTATCGTCTCTTTTTTAAGCGGGATTTTAGGTATGCTCTTTGCCAAATGGCTCAAAGTGCCGGCTGAGATCATCGCGTTTCCCGCGCTTTTGCCGATGGTGCCCGGAGTCTATGCGTATAAAGGCATCTTGGCGCTGTTTTCGTTTCTAAACGAGCCTGATATCGCTAAGAAAAACGAATACCTAATTATATTTTTCGATAACGCGATCACGACCACGACGGTCTCGCTAGCTCTTGGCGTGGGCGTTTCGGTGGTGCTTATTTTATTTTACGATCAGTCCTTGATGATAACTAGAGGTGCCAAGTGCGATCTGGCGAAGTAGCGTTCAAATTTATCTAGCGATACTTTGGCTAGGTTTTTATTTAAATTCGGCTCTTTTTTTAGAGCCAAATTTGATAGTCTTTATTATCTTTGCTCTAAACTTTTCCTCAAATTTGCCGATATAGCTTAAAACGAAATTTCAAAAGGATTTATGATGTTAAGCGGTATCGGCGGATTTTCAAATTTTGCTAGAAATTTTCATGCAAATATCAAGCATGACGCAAAAATCCAAAATACGAATAAAAGCGAAATCTCAAGCTCTACCTCCCCTGTTCCTAGTTTTAACGAAGTTTTAGGCTACAAAGTCGATGAGGATGGATATTTTACGTCCGAATTTAACGAAGCCGCAGGTATCCCAAAGGACTACAAAAT
>CAURRL010000152.1:0-3926 GCA_963526895.1 uncultured Campylobacter sp.
ATGAACGTCCTGGCGCTGCTCGTGGCGCTCGGAGTGGCTAAATTTATCGTCAAGCGCGATAATATGCAAATTTCAAATTCGCTTCTTGATAACTATTTCTTTTGGATGGAAATCGGCGTGATACTGGGCGCGAGGCTTGGCTACATCGTCATTTACGATCCAAATACCGCTTATTATCTCACTCATCCTTGGCAGATTTTTAATCCCTTTCATAACGGCGAATTCGTCGGTATCCGCGGAATGAGCTATCACGGCGCGGTGGTCGGGTTTTTGATAGCGACGTGGGCCTTTTGCCGTAAATTTAAGCAAAATTTGTGGCAGCTTTTGGATCTCGTCGCGCTTAGCATCCCGCTTGGATATTTTTTCGGTCGTATCGGAAATTTTTTAAACCAAGAGCTGTTTGGTCGTATCACGGACGTCTCATGGGCGATCAATGTCGCGGGACAGATGCGTCATCCATCGCAAATTTACGAAGCCGTTTTAGAAGGGCTTGCGGTTTTTGCAATTCTTTTTATTTATAGAAAATTTAAAAAATTTGACGGCGAACTCATCGCTCTTTATGCCGTGCTTTATACTTTTGCTAGGTTTGTATGCGAGTTCTTTAGAGAGCCTGATTTTGGGATCGGCTTTGTATTTTTAAATTTATCTATGGGGCAAATACTATCTTTATTAATGTTTGCATGCGGCATTTTCCTTTACATAATCTTAAATAAAAAATATACAAATTTTTAAAAGGTTTTTAAAGTAATTTACGATACTATTACGCCGTTTTTATAGTGTCATAATTTAATTTTCTTTTAAGTTATGATAACTTATCTCAATTTTATAGGAGGGCTCATGAGTGGGCTAATCGAGGGCTTCTTGGGTAGGCAAGCGGATACGAAAAAAAGTCGTACTCCTGCCGTTTGGGACAGATGGCAAAGTATAACGGGACTGATTTTGGCCTGTTTTATTTTGTGTCACATGGTATTTACCTCTACCATTTTATTCGGCAAGGGCGCATTTAACGCCGTTGTAGGTTTTGCGGAGGCTAAATTTTTATTCGGCGAGGCCACATGGTGGATTACTAACGTTATCGCTGCGATAATATTCGTCGTTTTTATCGCTCACGCATTTTTGGCGATGAGAAAATTCCCTGCAAACTACAGACAATACATCATGTTTAGAGGTCACAAAGACCGCATGAAGCACCTTGACACTACGCTTTGGTGGTTTCAGTTTTTGACCGGTTTTGCTCTATTTTTTGCAGCTAGCGCGCACTTAGTCGATATAATCTTCGGCGGACACATCACTGCCGATAAATCAGCGGCCGCTTTTCATCAACTAGAAATTTTCTACTTCGCTTTACTTTTATTTATGGTTGTTCACGCTAGCGTGGGAATGTACCGCCTATACGTAAAATGGGTAAGTATCGACGGAGTAAACAAACAAGAGATGTTCGCAAAAAGAAATAAAGCCAAAACTGCGATATTTGCGGTTTTTGGAGTGCTCGCGGTCATCGCGCTGATCGCCGATTTCGTGTGGATCAGTCTTTAGGAAAAGGAGCTTTGAAAAATGAACGTAAAATATTATGACGCATTGGTTATCGGAGGCGGTCTAGCGGGTCTGCGAGCTGCCGTTGCCGCAGGAGAAAAAGGGCTAAGTACGGTAGTTCTAAGCCTAATCCCAGTTAAGCGCTCGCACTCTGCGGCTGCACAAGGCGGCATGCAAGCCTCTTTAGGAAATTCAAAAATGAGCGAAGGCGACAACGAGGACGTACACTTTGCCGACACGGTAAAAGGAAGCGACTGGGGCTGCGATCAGCAAGTTGCGCGTATGTTTTGTCAAACCGCGCCTAAGGCGATCCGCGAGCTAGCGGCTTGGGGCGTGCCTTGGACTCGTATAACAAAAGGCGAAAGAAGCGCTATTATCAACGCTCAAAAAACGACTATCGTAGAAAAAGAAGAAGTCCACGGGCTCATCCACTCTCGCGACTTTGGCGGAACTAAAAAATGGAGAACATGCTTTACGGCGGACGCCACCGGTCACACTATGCTTTTTGCCGTAGCAAACGAAGCGCTAAAACATAACGTAGAAATCCACGATAGAAAAGAAGCTATCGCGCTAATCCACGCAAATAACCGCTGTTACGGCGCGATCGTTCGCGATCTGGTAAATGGCGAGATCACGGCATACGTCGCAAAAGGCACGCTGATCGCTACGGGCGGCTACGGAAGGGTTTATAAGCACACCACAAACGCCGTAGTTTGTGAAGGTATCGGTGCAGCTATCGCTCTTGAGACTGGCGTTGCGCAACTAGGAAATATGGAAGCGGTGCAGTTTCACCCGACTCCGATCGTTCCAAGCGGCATCTTGCTAACGGAAGGTTGCCGCGGCGACGGCGGAATTTTACGCGACGTGGACGGATATCGCTTTATGCCTGACTACGAGCCCGAGAAGAAAGAACTAGCTAGCCGCGACGTCGTAAGTCGCCGCATCATGGAGCATATCCGTGCTGGCAAAGGCGTACCTAGTCCATACGGATATCACGTTTGGCTAGATATCTCTATCCTAGGACGCGAGCATATCGAGAAAAACTTACGTGACGTTCAAGAAATTTGCGAAATCTTTAACGGCATCGACCCTGCCGATACCGAAGTATATACTGACGAGAACGGACGACAGCGCGGTAAAGGCTGGGCGCCGATCCTTCCTATGCAGCATTACTCTATGGGTGGCATAAAAACTAAGCCTACAGGCGAGAGTCCGACGCTGGCGGGTTTATTTAGCGCTGGTGAGGCTGCGTGCTGGGATATGCACGGATTTAACCGTCTGGGCGGCAACTCTGTTTCAGAAACGGTCGTCGCGGGTATGATCGTAGGCGATTATTTTGCCGACTACTGCGGTAGTCACGAGATCGAGATAAATACTGCCGACATCGAAAAATTCGTTAAAAAAGAGGAAGACTATCTAAAGAGCCTAGTTGAAAAAGAGGGCAAATTTAACGTATTTGAGATCAAAAACAAGATGAAAGACATCATGTGGGAGCACGTAGCGATCTTTAGAACCGGCGAAGGTCTAGCCGTAGCGGTAAAAGAGCTTGAAGAGCTTTATAAGCAATCTTTAGACGTTAAAGTCGCAAACAAGGCGCTATTTGGCAACCCTGAGCTTGAGGAGGCCTACCGCGTACCGAAGATGCTAAAACTGGCCCTTTGTATCGCAAAAGGCGCGCTTGATCGCACCGAGAGCCGCGGGGCACACTGCCGCGAGGACTATCCGAAACGCGACGACCTAAACTGGCTAAACAGAACCCTAACTAGCTGGAAAGAGGGCGATACGCTACCGACTATCGTGTATGAGCCGCTTGATATCATGAAAATGGAAATTCCGCCGGCATTCCGCGGATACGGAGCTAAGGGTAACATCATCGAGCACCCGGACAGCGCCGTACGCCAAGCGCAGGTCGATGAGATCCGCGCCAAAATGGAAGCTGAAGGCAAAGGCAGATACGAGATCCAAGAAGCGCTAATGCACTATGATCTTCAGCCTAAATATAAAGCACCAAACGAAAGAGCAGGAATAGGATATGAGTAGAAAAATCACCATAAAAGCATTTAAATATAATCCGTTGAGCAAAATTTCAAAGCCGCATTTTGCGAGTTACGAGCTAGAGGAAACCGACGGTATGACGCTTTTTATAGCGTTAAATCAAATTCGCGAGAAATTTGACCCGGATCTTAGCTTTGACTTTGTTTGCCGTGCTGGTATCTGCGGTAGTTGCGGTATGTTAGTTAATGGTACGCCAAAGCTTGCTTGCCGTACACTAACCAAAGACTATCCAAATGGCGTGATCGAGCTTATGCCTTTGCCGGTATTTAAGCTACTAAAAGACTTAAGCGTAGACACGGGCAACTGGATGAACGCGATGAGTAAGCGCGTGGAGAGCT
>CAURRL010000153.1:0-3913 GCA_963526895.1 uncultured Campylobacter sp.
GGATTTTATCAAACGTAAATTTCTCGCCGTTTCTTTGCGCAAATTCTAGCGGCGCATCTTGCGGAGCAAAAACGCCCTTATTTTGTGCAAAATCAAGATAATCCCTATAATAATTCGTTCCCATATCCATAACCTGCGAGTTGGCACAGGTGCACAAAATACTAGCCAAAACAATCGAAATACCAAATCTATTATCCACAGTTAACCTCCGAATTATTTACTTTGTTTAAATTTCATAATAATATTATAAATACAATTTAACAAATCTCTAATAAATTTTGGAGGCGCATTATATACGCTTTTTAATTTTTTTGCAACCTTTAGCAGAATATTCTTTATTTTAAAATCTTTAATTGTAAAATACCTCAAATTTAAGGATTTAAGATGACCGCGCAAAAATTTGAAAAAATAAAACAGACGCTTAAAATTTGGCTCACGGCGATGCTAAAGATCAAGGACAAGCAGCTACTACACTATGCTTCGAGCCTGAGCTTTCACACGATGCTTTCCATCATCCCCGTGCTGCTCATCTCGCTCTCGCTCTTTACGCAGATGCCAAGCTTTAGCGTCTATTACGCAAAGATCAAGGAATTTATATTCGCCCAGCTGCTACCCTCAAACCAAGACGCGATCTCAAACTACATCGAGACCTTTTTACAAAACAGCTCCAGCCTTGGCATCCTCGGACTTGGCGCGATCATCTTTACTTCAATCATGTTTTTTGCCGATTACGAATACGTCATCAACCGCATCATGCACACAAGCAGCCGCAAATTTTGGAACTCGCTGAGTGCTTATTGGACGCTCATTACGCTAGCTCCTTTGGGGCTTGGACTTAGTTTTTATCTCTCAAATTTATTTCAGGATATACTAAACTCCAGCGACTACACGAAGTGGATAAATTTCATAAGTATCTTTCCGTACCTCATCATCTGGGCGATATTTTGCGTGACGTATCTCATCTCGATAAATCGCCAAATCGCCCTAAAAAACGCGCTTTTTAGCTCATTCGTCGCATCGCTCATCTGGTATCTGGGCAAAAATATATTCGTTTTTTACGCCGCAAATAACAAAACCTATCTTAGCATCTACGGCTCGTTTTCGGTGGTGCTGCTATTTTTCGTGTGGATTTACGTATCGTGGATCATCTTTCTTTACGGCGTGAAGCTGTGCGCGTATCTGGAAAAGGCCGGCGACGACAAAGAAGCTTAAACAAGCGCGGCAAAGCAAAGTAAATTTAGCGGCACGATAACGGTGGCTAAAATTTTGCTTTTGACGCTTGCTAGGCTAAGCGCATTATAGAGTAAAAACAGCCAAAACGGCACGCTCAAATTTACCCCCTTTGCTCGCCACGAGAGAAATTCTAGCAAATACTCATCAAGCGCGCCGCCCGCGCCAAACGCGTGCAAAAGTGCGCTCATCGGATAAAACAAACTAAAAAGCGGCGTGAGCGGCAAGACGGCTAGCTGCTGGGCGCTAACGAGCGGGAAAAAATAAACCACGGGCAAAATCATCGCCGAAAATACCCAAAAATTTAGCAAGATAGCGTTTGTCAAATTTGAAAACCGCTCGCCAAAGTGCCGCAAATATAGATAAATATAAAACACGCCCATGCAAGAAAAATAAAATCCGACGCTAAAAAGCAGACTGGGCATCAGCGCTACGGCGGCGCAAATCACCGTAAAAAGCAGCTCAAAGCTCACTATGCGCACGTTTCTAGCGAGCAAAAACAGAGCCAGCAAGCTCATCAAAAACGCTCGCAAAAAGGACGGCACGAAGCCAATCAGCGCAAGATAGCAAAACAAAATCGCAAAGATCGCGGCCGAGAGGTCAAATTTGGCGTTTCTATACGGAAAATATCGCGCCTGAAAATAGCGGTAAATCGGGCGCATGATAAAATATAAAAAACCAAAAATCAGTCCCAAATGATAGCCCGAAATCGCGATCAGGTGCGCTACGCCGTAGAAATTTACGTCCTGCCTAAGCTCCTTGCCAACTGGTGCTGCCAGAAACAGCGCCGTAAAAAGCTCGGTCATTTTTTCGCTTTCGTGTTGCGCGGCAATGAAATCATAAATTCTATCTCGCAACGACTCAGAGCTAGCAGCGTAGCGAAGCTCGGCTACGCCGTAGCTTGGCATAAAAAACAAGCCGCTTAGGTAATCTTTAAATTTGACGCTTTTGTTTTCGGCGCCGATTAAAATTTGCTCGTTTGCCTGCGCGTCAAAGTCCGCCGGGGTCGTCGTATAAAAGCTAAAATCCTGCGTTTTTAGCTTTAAAACGCGGTAAATTTTGCCTTTTTCGTTCGTTTTTTCGTAGTTTTGTAAAATTTTAGCTTGTAAGATAACGCCGTTTTGGGCTTTAAACTCGCGAAATTTATAGTAGCTAAAGCCCAAATTTAGCGCAAAAACGAGCGCGCACGCAAGGCAAAATACATAAACCTCGCGCGCGTTTTCAAAGATAGATTTTCGCTGCGGCTTTTGCAAATTTTGGCTTTAGGCTTCGCATTTTAGGCGTTTGGGTTAAACTCCGCCACGTGCGCGGCGCCAAAGCTCTTATCGACAAAGCGCGTAAATTCCTTCTGAAATATCACTTCGACCGTTCCCACAGGGCCGTTTCGGTTTTTTCCCACGATGATTTCGGCATCCTCTTCGATCTTGTTAGGAACAAATTTACGCACGTACTCTTTACCCTCGGCGTGCGCCTTTTTCTCGGCCTCCTTCTCCTCCTGCTCGCGGTAAACCTCGTCGCGGTAGACAAAAAGTATCATATCGGCATCCTGCTCGATGGCGCCTGATTCGCGCAGGTCGCTTAGCATCGGGCGTTTGTTGGCGCGGGACTCTAGGCTGCGGTTTAGCTGGCTAAGCGCGATGATAGGCATGTTTAGTTCGCGTGCTAGTAGCTTCAGTCCGCGCGAGATTTCGGCGATCTGTAGGTGGCGGTCGGAGAAATTTGACGTCGCCATCATGAGGCCGATGTAGTCGATGACGCACAGCGTGATCTCGGGGTGCGAGGACTTGAGCTTGCGCATTTGCGTGCGGATCTGGTGGATGTTTACATAGCCGCTGTCATAGACAAAAAGCTTACGACTAGACATATCCTCGCACGCGTCGCTTAGGCGCGACCACTCCTCGTCGTCCATTTTGGCCGTCATTATGTTTTGCAGCGGGATCGAGGTTTTGGCGCTTAGCATACGCAGCATGATCTGCTCTGCAGGCATCTCAAGCGAGAAAAACACGACTCCGCCGCCGCGCATCAGCACGTGGTTCATCAAATTTAAACAAATCGTCGTTTTGCCCATGCCCGGGCGCGCCGCGATGATGATGAGATCGCCGTGCTTAAAGCCCTTCGTCATCTCGTTTAGCTGACGAAATCCCGTGTCGATGCCCACGATGTCCTTATCCTCGAGCAGTTTTTGCTTTTCTAGGTGCGCGATGACGTCTGCGATGATGACGGGAGCATCCTTTACGATACCCGCGCTCTGCCCGTCCACTAGCGAATAAAAACTCTGACTCAGCTCGTCCACCATATCGCGGCTAGGCTTATCCTCGCTCACTTTGCTAGGTATTTGGTGCGCGATTTTTACCAGGCTTCGCTTGATTGATTTTTCTTTGACCTCGTTGGCGTATTTTTTCACATCCAGGATCGAGTTCGTGCCGATAATCTCGCTCATCACGTTCTCGTCAAATTTACTTCCAAGCTTGGTTTTTAAAAATCCCGTTTCTACGGGCAAATTTTCATTGAGGCACTTTACCATCGCGTCGTAAATGTCGCCGTGAGCGCGCAGGTAAAAGTCAAACGGGCTTAGGATATCGAAAATCTCGCTTAGATTGTCCGCGCTATAGATGATGGATGCGAGGATCGCGCGCTCCATATCCAGGTCGTAAAGGTTGTGAAAATCCACGTCGTTAAATTT
>CAURRL010000154.1:0-3882 GCA_963526895.1 uncultured Campylobacter sp.
GTATATACTGCGCCATATTCGCCATCTTTTACCAGCCCTATCTCACGCCAAGAGCTACTTGGGGAAAATTTATATAAAGATACTGTTTGCGCCACTAAGTGTCTGCCGTGCCTTGAGCGCTGCCACTCTTCGCCTTGCTGCAAGAAATACGCCGAGCCATCATCTACAAAAACGTCAGCATAGAGCCTTTTAAACTCGCCTTTTAGCTGGTAGTCTGAAATTTTAGCTTGTTCGTTTTTCATGCTATCCCAAAAGTAAATTCCATCTTTGCTGGCAAAAAGAGGCCAAAACGAATGCACGTTATCCACGCTATAAATGGCGCTATAAGGCATATTTTGAGCGCTAAATTTACGCTCATTTGCAAACGCCGCCCCACTTTTTGGTTCAAAAAGATATTCTATGTCATGCTTAGGGTCGTAACATATCTGGCGCACCTCATCTGTGTAGCTAGTATCAAGCTTATGCTCGCCTAAAAAAAGGCTTTTGCCATCTGTGTAATATCCGCTAGCAGTGCCATTTTCTGCCGTGATGTATCTTAGCTCACTAGGCTGCGCGTCTAGCTTTTCGCCCATGTAGTAAAGCGTCTCGCCATCTTTTGCAAAGCCCATGTCAAAAATAGGCTCTAAATTTACGCTACCAACTCGTACGTTTTTATAAAAATAAGAGCTGTCCTCATAGCTTTTAATAAAAAGATTAGCAATGCTCTTCATAACGGCGATAAACTCGTTAAACCCAGGCTGCTTTTCGCTTTTTGAGCTGCAAAAGTAGCTTATCTTGCCATCAGTCAAATAGCCGTTACCAAGTAGGCGAGCGCTTTTTGGATCGAGCCCTTGTAATATCTTCGTTGAGCAGTAGACATTGTTTTTATCAGCCGCCACGTTTGAGTAGTAGTAATGGTGCTGTAAATTTAATACGCGAAAGCTATCTTTAGCCAAAACGATCGCTATAATCCATATTTTTTTATTTTTTACCATAATACTTCTAATATTATTTTTTTAAATTTGATCTCTCTTTTGCCTTTTTGCCCTCCAAACAAAGGTACTAACTCCAGTAGCTAATAAAATCAACCAAAACCGCCAGCCCATTTTGTGAAAATCAAAGCAGATAATCGCCTCCACCACGAGTTCGCCGTCAGCCAGCACCACAGAGCCGCTGATACCACGGCATAGGCTTTTACTCTAGCATTTCAAAACAGTCATTTTCAAGCACCAAACTCAAAGCAAAGAATTCATAAAAACCCGTAAATTTCAACAAAAAGGCGTTATATCTTGAGATGATTTTTGAAGTCGCGACATAAAATAAAACGTAGCGGACCGGTCGTCCGTGAGTATTTATTTTTACTAGCCCTTCAAAAAGCGTCCTAAAAACTTCGCAAAAGTCGTCAAATTTCGCATGTCAAACTCGAGGCGAATTTAAAATTTATCCAAAAAAATTCAAGAGATATTATATCTTGGAGAGATTTTAAGGGTTACGAAGTGAAAAATAGGCGCAGGCTGGACAAGCCAGTCCGCCAAGCCTATTTTTCGCGAGTTCCGTTAAAAGCTCCCGAGAGATAATATCTATTTTAAAGCTTCTAGTCTAACCGCGACCGAACGCTTATGCGCCCCCAGCCCCTCGGCATCGGCTAGCTTCATGCATGCATTTCCTAGCTCGCTTATGCCTTTTGCGTTTAGCGAGATGAGCGAGGTGCGCTTCATGAAATTTTCGACCCCGAGAGGCGAGTAAAATCTCGCGCTACCGCCTGTGGGCAGTGTATGGTTCGGTCCGGCTAGATAGTCGCCCATCGCTTCAGGCGTAAAGTGCCCGATAAATATCGCGCCCGCGTGCCTGATCTGCCTAGCCAGCTCCATCGCGTCGTTTGTCGCGATCTCTAGGTGCTCGGGCGCTAGCTCGTTAGCCAGTCTCACGCACTCATCCAGGTCGCTAGCTACGATGATAGCGCCCTTTTTGTCGATGCTAGCCTGCGCGATGGGCTGCCTGGCTAGAGTCTTGATCTCCTCGTTGATATGCCTTTGTACCGCTGCGCCGAAAGCTTGATTTGGCGTGATGAGTACGGCGCTAGCCATCTCGTCGTGCTCGGCCTGCGAGAGCAGATCCACGGCGATGTGGCGAGGGTCGGCGCTCTCGTCGGCGATGACGCAGATCTCGCTAGGGCCGGCGATCATATCGATATTTACCTCGCCGTAGACGAGCTTTTTAGCCGTCGCGACGTATATGTTGCCAGGGCCCGTGATGACGTCGGTTTTTTTGATCGTTTGCGTGCCGTAGGCCATCGCCGCTACCGCCGAGGCGCCGCCCACTTTATAGGCCTCCTTGATGCCGCAGACGTGCATGGCGGCTAGCAGTAGCGTATTTACCTTGCCTCCGACGGCAGGCGTGCAGACTACTATCTCCCCAACGCCCGCAACCAGGGCCGGGACGGCGTTCATGAGAAGCGAACTAGGATAGGCAGCCTTGCCTCCGGGGATATATAGTCCGGCGCGGTCTAGCGGAGTGTACTTTGCGCCTAGCAAAACACCGTGCTCATCGTGCTCCATCCAGGTTTTTGGTAGGCTTTTTTCGTGGTAGCTTTTGATGCGATCAAAGGCTAAATTTAGAGCGTTTCGCAGGCAGCTATCTATACCGTCGTAGGCCTTTTGCATCTCGTCGGTGCCTATTTTTAGGCTATTTGCGTCGGGTTTCCAGCGGTCAAATTTCTCTATCTGCTCAAAAAGCGCCTCGTCGCCTCTAGCACGCACGTCCTCAAGTATCTGCGAAACGGCGGGCATAACCGCGCTCATATCGCCGTTTGAGCGGTTTACCAAAGCCGCAAAATAGTCCTTAAAATTTTCATTGCTAGTGAGTAAAAACTTCATCTCATCTCCTTAAATTTTCTTTCGTATCTTAGTTTTTGACTGATATTTCCGAGCGCGCCACCTTGGTGGATGTATAAAATCTCGTTTTTAAATGCACCCATGTTTGCCATCATCGTTAAAAAGCCCACGGGATCGTAAATGAGCTCAAATTCTATCCCTGTTTGCTCGCATACTTCGCGCCAAATTTGATAAAGCTCGGGCTTTAGATCACCGAAATGATATTTTTTAGGCGGCTGTAAAATACGAGCCTTCGAGTTTGGCGTAAGCGCTTCGATCTCGTTTTTTAGATAATCCGCGTCGCCCACGCAAGGACAGGTAAAAACGTCAAATTTGACGTGCTTAGCCAAAAACGCCGCCGACGTGCCGGTACCTGAAGGCAAAAATATATCAACGACCTTGCCCTCAGCCTCTGCCCAGCGCTCTATCTGCCTAGCCTGCGAGATAAAGCCCGCCTCCGCCTGCGGCTGCCAAACGCCCTCGTTTATAAAAAGCGAATCGCCGATAAAGTAATCCTGTGCAGCGGGTAAATTTGAGCACAGTGGGTTCGCGGATTTTTTTAAATTTGAGTTTTTATGGCTTTTGCATTCGCTGGAATTTGCGATCGCGAGCTCTGCTTGTTCGTCAAATTTACTCAAATTTAACTCGCCTGTATCCTTTAAATTTAACCCGTTTCTATCAGAAGCATCCGTCAATTTTAAAGCCTCGTCGCCGCAAAACTCACCCTCTTTTAAGCCGGCTAGTTCGTAAGCTAGAGCCCTAGCCCGCGCCCATCTATCTTTATCTATATAGATTTTCATCCCGTTTTCGAGGGCAAATTTAAAATTTCCGATCGGATTTGACGCCAAATTTGAGTTTAAATTTGAAACTACGTAGTGAAACTCTAGGCCCCTCATCTTGGCAAAGACACTTAGGCTATACATCGCGTTTGACTGGCTAGAGCCGTAGCTAACGACGCGCTTTATACTGCCTAGACCAGCATGCAGGAAATACTCTAGCTTTCTAGCCTTGTTGCCGTTAAATTCGCCGT
>CAURRL010000155.1:0-3860 GCA_963526895.1 uncultured Campylobacter sp.
CGATAATGTCGTAAACATCGCTCATTGATTCTCTCCGATTTGATAATTTTTCATT
The DNA here is from genome assembly GCA_963526895.1 of uncultured Campylobacter sp. GTDB lineage: Bacteria > Campylobacterota > Campylobacteria > Campylobacterales > Campylobacteraceae > Campylobacter_A. The sequence continues at coordinate 56 of CAURRL010000155.1, forward strand.
AATGTAGCGAAAATTGTATTAAATTTTAAGAAATTCGCGAAATTTGGGGTAAATTTAATTTTAAAAAGACAAAAACGGTCAAATTTGAAAGACAAAAGGCAAGCGCGGGCAAATTTGGCTTGTTTAAATTCCGTAAATTTACGAGTCAAATTTGAGCTTTGTTAAATTTGACCGATTTAACTGCGTCAAAAAGGGGCGCAAATTTAACCAAATTTACGCCCACTAAAGCTAAATTTTCTTTAAAAACTCTGCGATTAAAAACGCTAGTTCTAGCGACTGATCGGCGTTTAGGCGCGGGTCGCACTGCGTCTCGTATCTGTGCGCCAGATCATCCTCGTTTAGCTTAAACGACCCGCCCGTACACTCGGTTACGTCCTGACCCGTCATCTCTAGATGCACGCCGCCCGCATGCGTACCTTCGGCTCTGTGTATCTCGAAAAAGCTCTGCACTTCAGCTAGGATTTTATCAAATTCGCGCGTTTTGTAACCGTTTGCCGCCTTTATCGTGTTACCGTGCATCGGGTCGATACTGTAGACGATATTTAAGCCTTCGCGTTTTACTTCGCGTAGGATTTTAGGCAGCCGCTCGCCTATTTTATCAGCACCCATTCTGATGATTACGTTTAGTCTACCCGCTTCGTTTTGCGGATTTAGCGCATTTGCGAGCGCGATGACGTCCTGTGCGTTGGCGTTTGGTCCGATTTTGACGCCTAAAGGATTGTGCACGCCGCTTAAAAAATGCACGTGAGCATCGTTTACGCCGCGTGTGCGCTCGCCTATCCAGAGCATATGCGCCGAGCAGTCGTACCAGTCGCCGGTAAGGCTATCCTCTCTAGTTAGAGCCTCCTCGTACGGCAGCAAAAGCGCCTCGTGCGAGGTGTAGACCTTAGTTTCGCTAAGAGCTGGAGTATTTGAGGCATTTATACCGCAAGCCCCCATAAACGCTAGAGTTTGGCTCAGCTGCCTAGCTAGCTCGCCGTATTTGGCGTCAAGCTCGGGCTTTTTGATAAAGCCTAGGTTCCAGCGATTTACCTCGTGCAGATCGGCTAGACCGCCGCGAGAAAAGGCGCGAAGAAGGTTCATCGTGGATGCGCTTTGATAATACGCCTCGATCATGCGATTTGGATCGGGCACGCGAGCCTCGGCATTAAATTCAAAACCGTTTATGATGTCGCCGCGGTAGCTTGGTAGCTTTACGCCGCCTTGCTCCTCGTAGTCCGAGCTTCTAGGCTTTGCAAACTGACCCGCCACGCGCCCTACTTTTACGACGGGGCAGCGTCCGGCAAACGTTAGAACGATCGCCATTTGTAGCATCACTTTAAACATATCGCGGATATTTACGGCGTTGAAATTTGAAAAACTCTCCGCGCAGTCACCGCCTTGGAGCAAAAACGCCTCGCCGCTACAAACTTTAGCAAGGTCTTGCTTTAGATTTCTAGCCTCGCCCGCAAAAACTAGCGGCGGCATCGTCTTTAGCTTATCCTCGGCCTTTTTTAGCAAGGCCTCGTCGGGGTAGCTTGGCTGCTGTAAGATATTAAATTTTCTCCACGAATCTCTACTCCACATCTTTAAACCTTTCTTAAAAATAACGCCGATTTTAGCTAAAAGAACTTTTATTACAGATAAAATTTCAAATTTTAGCCCCAAATTTGCCCTCACTGCGCCTTTTTGATCCACATAAGGTTTGATTAACGACAAATAAATATAATTTCGCCAAAAAAAGCGGAAAAATGCAAGACAAAAATCAAACCAAAATCGGCTTAATCTACGGCCTGTCGGTATTTATTATCTGGGGCGTTTTTCCTATTTATTTTAAACAACTTGGCGCGCTTTCGGCCACCGAGATCGTCGCTCACCGCATCCTTTGGTCGGTGCTGCTTTTATTTTTACTGCTTAAATTTAGCCGCAAACTAGGCGCCGCAAAGAAAATTTTAAGCAACAAAAAAACTACGTTTTGGCTATTTGTCACGGGGATTCTCATCGCCGCCAACTGGTGGATCTACGTCTACGCCGTAAATATCGGAAAAATCGTGGAAACCAGCCTAGGATACTTCATAAATCCGCTCGTAAATATGCTCCTTGGCGTGCTGATTTTGAAAGAAAAGCTATCGCGCGCGGGCAAATTTGCCGTCGGCATCGTCTTTGTGGCTATCGGAGTACAAATTTACGACGCGGGCGGCCTACCTATCATCTCTATTATTTTACCTATCACGTTTGGATTTTATTCGCTTATTAGAAAGCGCCTTAGCGTGCCTTCTTTAGAGGGGCTTTTTGTCGAGACCGCGCTCATAGCTCCTATCGCGCTCGTCGCGCTATTTTTCGTCGCCGCTAGCGGGCAAAATCACTTTAGCTTTTCGTGGTTTGGGCTTTTGATAGCTCTTTGCGGGCCTGCGACCGTAGTGCCGCTTTTGCTTTTTAACTCGGCGGCCACTAGGCTAAATTTGAGCACGATCGGCTATCTGCAGTATATCTCGCCTTCGATGCAGCTTTTGCTTGCCGTTTTTTACTACGGCGAGCAAGTTAGCGCGCTCAAAGCGCTATCGTTTTTGCTGATCTGGAGCGCGCTAGCGGTGGTTAGCTTTAGCGCGATTTATAGTAAAAAAGGTCAAACAAAGCGGTCAAAATTGAGGAATTCGGCGGGATTAAAATAGTTTTAGAGGCAAATTCGCCTCTAAAACTACAAAGTTAAAATTTGATCTCCCAGTTAAATTTGAAATTTCTTCTAGGGGCATAAAATCTACCTATACCCGCACCAGTATCTTGATTTATGAGATTTGATGTTCCGAACGCTCTTATTGATCTAGCCATATCCCACGTCATATATTTTTTATCTGTTATATTGTATAAACCAAAACTAAAGCTAAAATTTTTCTGCGGTTTAGCATAAGCTATCATATCTATCACGGTATACGCTCCACTTCTCCACGCCAACATACTATCCGTTACACGTTTGCCTTGTACTAGCCTTGACGGGTCGTCTCTTTGCTGTTCCCAATACATATTATAAGTATCCTCAGCCTTTTTAGCTGCTACATTGGTTATGAAAAAGTCTACGCCGTATTTATCGCCGGGCGTAGAGTAGCCTAGCGTATAAACCGAAGTCGTCGGCTGTATGACGTTCATAGGTATATTATCATTCATCCTGCCTTTTTGATGAGTAAATTTATATCCGACCCTAAAGCCCTCTAAAGACGGCAAAGCATCGCCTAAACTTACTTTAGAAGATACTTCAAAGCCCGTTACTTTAGCGTTATCTCTATTTATATTTCGCCAAAAAGGGTATCTTATGCCGCTACCGTAATCAACTTCTCTTTCTCCTTGATATACTAAATCTATAAAATTGTCGTAATCTGTTTTAAATACGTTAAAAGTTATAAAACTTTGGTTTTTATAAAACGTTAAAGCCGCTTCCTTTGTTTTAGCTATTTCGGCTTTTAGGTCGGTATTTGGCGCGATAGAAAAGCTCGGATGCTTAAACGTCATATACATTTCATCGGACGTTGGAGCGCGGAAGCCTTTAGAATATTTTACTTGAAATCTCATAAAATCTAACGGATCTAAATTTACCCCCAAAGAGTAAGAGTCACTTTTAAATTCCTTTTCTCTAAGCAATAGCGCCAAGTTTTGCTCAAAATTTTCTACGGCGCAAGGCTGATTATATCCTCCGCTTGAACTATAAGGATTACAACCGAACGGCAACGGCACGAATATACCCGTTATCATACCTTTTGGAACAGGGATATTTTTGTTATAACTCGGCTTATGTTTTACCACGTCGTATCTATAATTTAAATCAAATCCGAGC
>CAURRL010000156.1:0-3825 GCA_963526895.1 uncultured Campylobacter sp.
CGGCCGGATATACCTCGACTTTGATCGCTCCGCCGCTAAGCTCGCCGACACGTTTAGCAAAAAAATCGGCAGCCTTGCCTTTTGGCGTAGAGGCGGCCACGACGTGGGCGAATTTGATCGTGTATGTTTTACCTGCGGCAAATGCGCTGCCCGCAAGCGCGCATGAAAGAAGCAGTGCGGAAAGTAACTTAATTTTCATCTGTGATCCTTTTTAAAAGATTAGCTAAATCAGCTAGGTGCAATTATAATTCATAAAAAAGCGGCTGCGTGAAAATGTTTCGACTTTTTGCAATAAATTTCAAATTTATGTGTAAATATGTAACAATATCTCAAATTTGACCATCAAATTTGAGAGCAGGCCAAAGTAAAATATAACGCTAAAAAGACTAAATGTTACGAAAATACACATTGTTTTTATCAAATTTGATCTTTTCGTGTGGCGAGACGAGTCAAATTTGATAAAATGGAAGCATCGGCGCGGTTGTTTGCACGTTAATAAATTAATTACTATTTTATTGCTATAATACGGATAAATTTTATTACAAAGGAAAAATTATGTTTGAACTTAGAAAACTGCCTTTCGATCCGAAAGCAAACGCCGTCGTAAGCGAGGAAACCTGTAGCTACCACCACAGTAAACACCACCAAACCTACGTCAATAACCTAAATAATTTGATAAAAGGTACCGAGTTTGAGGGCGCTAGCCTCTTTGATATCTTGGTAAAAAGCTCCGGCGGCCTGTTTAACAACGCAGCTCAGGTCTACAACCACGACTTTTACTGGGACTGCATCGCGAAAAAAAGCCAAATGAGCGACGAGCTAAAGGCGCGCCTAGAAAAAGATATTCCAAATTTTAAAGAGGAGTTTTTGAAAGCTGCTACTACACTTTTTGGCTCAGGCTGGGCATGGCTAGTTTACAATCCAAAAGAGGACAAGCTACAAATCGTACAAACAAGTAACGCGCAAACTCCGGTAACGGACGGCTTGGTGCCGCTTCTAGTCGCGGACGTTTGGGAGCACGCATACTACGTCGATCACAGAAACGCGCGCCCAGCATATTTAGATAAATTATTTGAAAACATCAACTGGGATTTCGTCTCAAGCGCTTACGAGTGGGCGTTAAAAGAGGGGCTAAATTCGGTTAAATTTTACATTACCGAGCTTCACGGCGGCGCTAAATCTTGCTGCGGTTGCGGCTGCCATTAATGCCGAAAACTTGCTGATTTTGCGAGTTTTTAGGTGCAGCGATAAATTTGCGGCGGCTTATTTTCTAAATAAGCGTAAGCCCGCGAGTAAACTTAGCCTTGAACGAGGACTCCTTCTTGGCTAAGTTTACTTTATATAAACTATTTTGAAGTAATATTCGAGTCTCATTTCACAAAAAAGGACGAAAATGAAGAAGTTTTTAGTTTCATCTTTGGCGGCTTTTGCTGCAGTTGCTATGCTTAGCGGTTGCCACGCGCACAAAAGCGAGAGCGCAAACAAAGCACAAATCACCAAATCAGAAGCTGAAGTGATTAAATTTACGGGCGTAAACGATCCAAAATACGTCGTTAGACTAAGCTCTACCGATAAATTTAACACAGCCCTGCTAGAAGACAGCAAAGGTCACAAAATCAACCTTAAAAACGCAGTCACGGCAAGCGGCGTAAGACTAGCGAACGACGATATCGGTACAGAGATAACGTTTAAACGCGGCGAAGGTATCCTAAACCTTGCAAAAGGCGGCGAGGATATTTTCTTAAGATACGACGAATAAAAACTTTCCCGCCGAATTTTACGGCGGGGCTCTCTACTGCTCAAATTTACCAAATTTAACTCCCGCAAAATCTCGTCAAATTTGAACTTTCGCTTGTTTTTTAGCTTGCTTTCAAATTTGCTCAAATTTAATATCTCTTATCAAAAACGGCTTTTTCTTAAAATTTATTAGCCCTTTATAAAATGCCCAAGTATACGCGATTTAAAAGCGATTTTAAACTTAAAAATGACATTTTCAACTAAAATTCGGTCACTAAATTTTAAGCCAACTTTGCCTATACTTTCGTCAAATTTATCACCAAAATTTAACGTAAGGAATGAAATGAAATTTATCCTAAAACGCGACGGCACGAAGCAAGAATACCTCCCGTATAAAATCCAAGATGCGATAAAAAAAGCCTTTGAAAGCGAGTCTAAAGAGTACGACGACAAGGTCTTTTTAGACGTGATGGGGCACGTGTTTGACAGCGAAGTTTTGAGCGTCGAGGACGTGCAAGACTACATCGAAAAGGCGCTTTTTAACGCGGGACACTTCGATGTGATGAAGAGCTTTATGCTCTACCGCCACACGCACAAGCTTCAGCGCGAGCAAATTTTAGGACTAAACGAAGACACCACCTACATCAACTCCACCCAAACCATCAGCGAGTACATCAACGGCACCGACTGGCGCATCCTGGCAAACTCAAACACCAGCTACTCAAACGCAGGTCTCATCAACAACACCGCGGGCAAGGTCATCGCCAACTACTGGCTAGATAAGGTGTATAGCAAAGAAGAGGGCCTCGCACACCGAAACGGCGACTATCACATCCACGACCTAGACTGCCTCACGGGCTACTGCGCGGGCTGGAGTCTTAGGGCGCTACTAAACGAAGGCTTTAACGGTGTACGCGGCAGGGTCGAGAGCAAGGCGCCAAAGCACTTTAGAGAGGCGCTGTATCAGATGGCAAATTTCCTGGGAATTTTACAAAGCGAGTGGGCCGGCGCGCAGGCGTTTAGCAGCTTTGACACATATCTTGCGCCTTACGTTTTCCGCGACAAGCTAAGCGATAAAGAGATCAAAAAGGCGATAACGAGCTTTATCTTTAACCTAAATGTGCCGGCTCGCTGGGGCCAGAGTCCGTTTACCAACGTGACGATCGACATTACTTGCCCGTCCGATCTGCGCGATCAGATCCCGACGCGCGAGGATCGGCATATATTTAGCGATCTGGAGGATACGGAGCTTACTGAGGAGGCGCAAAAACGCGGCTTTAACAAGCTAACGGATATGACCTACCGCGCATTTGAGCCCGAGATGAACCGCATCGACAAGGCCTTTTACGAGATCATGACCGAGGGCGACAAGTGCTCGCAGCCATTTACTTTCCCGATCCCTACGGTAAATATCACCGAGGACTTCGACTGGGACAGCGAGGTGGCGAAGGTGCTTTTTGAAAATACAGCAAAAATGGGTTCGAGCTATTTTCAAAATTTCGTCGGCAGTCAATATACCGTCGATGAAAACGGCAACCGCGTCGCAAACGACAAGGCCTATAAGCCGGGCCACGTGCGCTCGATGTGCTGCCGCTTGCAACTAGATTTACGCGAGCTACTAAAACGCGGCGGGGGGCTATTTGGCAGTGCAGAGATGACCGGTAGTATCGGCGTCGTGACGCTAAATTTAGCTCGTCTGGGCTATCTATATAAGGGCGACAAAAAAGGGCTCTACACGCGCCTTGAGTATCTGCTAAATTTAGCCAAATCTACGCTCGAAAAAAAGCGCGCCTTTATCCAAGAGATGTACGAACGCGGCCTGTATCCGTACACTGCGCGCTACCTAAAGCACTTTAACAACCACTTTAGCACCATCGGCATCAACGGTATGAACGAGCTTTTGAGGAACTTCACGAACGACAAGGAAAACATAGCGACCGATTTCGGGCGAGAATTTGCGATCGAGATGATCGAGTTTTTACGCGGTAAAATTCGCGAGTTTCAAGAGAGCACCGGCAACCTCTATAACCTCGAAGCCACGCCTGCCGAGGGCACGACGTATCGCTTTGCCAAAGAGGACAAAAAGCG
>CAURRL010000157.1:0-3819 GCA_963526895.1 uncultured Campylobacter sp.
TCGTAAATGAGCCCCAAGGATACGATATCAAAGCCCACCTCTGGATCGACGATATTTGAGAGTGCTTTGTAGATTTTTTCTTTCATTTTTCTTCCTTTATTCCAAATTTCGTAAATTTAAAAACATTTATCATATTTATCGCGACCAAAACGATGCTAGCAAGCAAACTAACCACGCCACAGTGCGCGAGCGATTTTATCTCCAGCCAGACGCCAAGCTCGTAGAGCGCGAGTCCAATGGCATTAAAGCCGATACCGATATATGCGGTCTTTTTAAGAATCATCTGATCTAGCAGAGGCACCTTTGTCTTACCCACGAATGGCGCTACATAGTGATACCAGATGAGAAACGGCGCGATCTTGTAAAGATGAGCCGCGATAAAGGCAAACAAAAAGCCATAAATCAGCATAAACACCGCCATATCGTATCTATCCGCTGCGACAAAAACGCAAAACAGCACGAAGGCCGCGAGCGAAAGGGCGATATTTACGTTCCAGTAGTCGTATGCTTTGCGAACGCGCTTTTTTAGGATATGTAGCGCCTCGGCCACAAAGCAAACGATCGCCGCTCCAAATGCAAAGTACGCGTAAATTTCGCTAAAAAAGAGCAAAACGCCGGCAAAAATATAAAACCCAAAAGCAAATTTGCTAAGAGTAAAATTTAGATCGTGCGCCAGAGCAAACATCGGCAGTAGCACGGTCGCCACGCCGACGATGATGAAAAAAACAAACCCGAGCACGAAATAGACGTGAAATTTAAGCGCGAACATAAAATCCATCGGCAAAGTGCCCGAAAGTATCATCAAAAGGCAAAATCCAAGCGAGATGCCCGCGAGTAAAAATACCGCCGAAACAAAAAGCATAAACGCCGCGAAGCTCTTTTTTTCATTGTCCATAAAGCTAACGATATAGGTCGTGCCAAAAAATAGCAGCGCGAGAAAAAGCGCCATGCCGCCGCCGTGTATGAAGCCCGTTTTGCCGCTGATCATCCCGTAGCTCATCATGGCAACGCCCATGCAGTAAAGGGCTAAATTTGCCACCGCACCCTTGATCGTTGAAAACGGCTTTTCTAAAATCACAGAAGTTAGCTGATACAGCGCGCCGATGATGATGCTCATAACAAAGCCGACGAAAAATATATGCAAAAATCCCGCCGTCTCAAGCCCCGCGATCGTCTCAAAATCAGCCGCAAAAAAAGCTGGGATACTCGCGATCAAAAAGCAAATGCCCGCGATAAAATAACCGCCGACTAGCTTAAAAGGCGGCGCAAAGGTGTTTAAAAGCATGACCTATCTCAGTGACAAAGGCTCGTATCTACGTTTTTGACGTCTGCACCCTGCTTTAGGCTAAAGGTCATCTTGACCGCCCCGCCCTCCAGATCCTCGCGCTCGACATCAAACTGCTCCTCTATTTTAGGGATCAGACCGGCTGGGAATTTATGATTTACCATAACGATTTTGGTGTTTTGATTTGCAAATTTGATCGCTACCAGCGCGTTTACCATAGGCTCAGGCGGTACGCACGGACGGCTATCAAAGCCGACGAAATCCACGCCGCCTTGGCTATATCTATAAAACGGAACTGTCGCGCCCTCGGCGTCAAATCGCTCGGCGTCTTTGAAAAAATCGCTCATTTTTTATCCTTGTTTTAAATTTGGATAATTATACTCTTATTTTGCGCGCGGGCGTCTTGACCTTGCTTAAGGGATTAAATTTTAAATTTGACGGCTGCGGCGTTAAATTTGAGCGACAAAACCCAAGCGTTTAAGGTGTGAAATTTAGATGAGATAAATTTGGCGGCATAAATTTGACCGCCGATTAAAAGATAAAGCACCGCCTAGCAGTACTGCTTGTAGCCTTTTTTGCAGAGCTGTTTTTTGCCCTCTTGTTTTAGGATTTCGTTTTTGCTCTCGCCGTTATAGGTAGCGTTTTGGTCGCTGCCACCGACCTTTTCACCGTTTACGTAGATATTAGCCGCATAAAGCCCAGCCAAAAATACCAAGAAAATCAAAATTTGCTTCATATATCTATCGCTTTCAATTAAATTTAATCTCCAAAGCGCAAGCAAATCGCAGTCCAAATTTAAAAGCAGGCACGTCAAATTTGAGAAAAGCGGAGCAAGCGCGTCGCTAATCAATAAGCTTAGAACGGCAAAACGGCGCAGTCAAATTTACGCCGCCTCGCCGTCAAAAGATCAAATTTTAGTGTAAAAAGTGGCGCACGCCCGTAAAATACATCGCCATGCCGTGCTCGTTTGCTGCAGCTACGACCTCGTCGTCGCGGATGCTGCCGCCCGGCTGTATCACGGCCTTCACGCCCGCCTCGCTTGCGATATCGATGCTATCTCGGAACGGGAAAAACGCCTCACTAGCAAGCGCGCAACCGCGCAAATCAAGCCCCATATCGCGAGCCTTAGCCACTGCTGCGCGTGCAGCATCCACGCGGCTAGTCATACCCATGCCGATGGCGACTACGGCGCTGTTTTTTACGTAAACTACGCAGTTGCTTTTCGTGAGCGCCGCGACTTTCCACGCGATTTCAAGGTCTTTTAACTCAGCCTCGCTGGCTGCGCGCGTGGTTTGCAGCTTCATATTTTGTAGCTCGCTAGCTTTCACCTCGTCGATTTGCTGATAGACAAAGCCGCCGTCAACGTGCTTGAAGTCGTATTTGTCATTTGCGCGCTGTAAAAATTTATTGCCCTGAGTGAAAATTTTGATGCGTTTTTTGGCCTCAAATACCGCAAGCGCGTCCTCGTCCACGTTTGCGGCGATGATGACCTCGACGTAGATTTCGTTGATTTTCTCGGCCAAAGCGCGGTCTAGCGTGCCGTTTATCGCCACGACTCCGCCGTATGCGCTCACGGGATCGCATTTTAGAGCTTCGACGTAGCTCTCAAGTAGATTTGATTTTACGGCAAAGCCGCAAGCGTTAGCGTGTTTTACGATGGCGACTGCTGGCGCGGTATCAAAGCTGCTCGCAAGAGCCAAAGCGGCGTTGATGTCGGTGATATTGTTAAAGCTAGCTTCACCTTTTAGCGCGGTGAAGTTGTTGCTAAAAAAGTAGTCAAACTCGTATAGTGCGCCCTTTTGGTGCGGGTTTTCGCCGTATCTCGCATCAAAAACCTTGCTACCGGCGATAAATTTCATCTCGCCAAAGCCGTCGTTAAAGCGCTCATTCATATAGTTTGCGATCATCGAGTCGTATGCTGCGGTGTGCTCGTAGGCTTTTATCATCAAATTTCGTCTAAAAATAGCCTTCTCGCTCTCGTTGGCACCATCTATGACGCGCAAAACCTCGTCGTAATCAAGCGGGCTAGTGACGATATAAACGCTGGCGAAGTTTTTAGCAGCCGATCTCACCATCGCAGGGCCACCGATATCGATGTTTTCGATGATCTCATCAAAATCATCTGTGCGGATGGTGGTTTGCTTAAACGGATATAAATTTACGCAGACTAGATCGATGCCGCCGATGCCGTGCTGTGCGGCCTGGCTCACGTGGTTTGCGTCGTTTCGCTTGTGCAAGATCCCGCCGTGGATCTTTGGGTGCAGGGTTTTTACGCGCCCCTCAAACATCTCGGGCGAGCCAGTATATTCGCTCACTTCGACCGCCTTTACGCCCTCCTCTTTTAGCAGTTTGTGCGTGCCGCCTGTGCTTAATATCTCAAATCCGAGTCGCTCGAGTCCTTTGGCAAACTCTACGATGCCTTCTTTGTCGCTGACGCTGATTAATGCTCTCATTTATATTCCTTTCTTTTGCCGGCTTGTCTCTTGCGCGCCTTTAAATGAGCTAGAAATTTCCTCCCTCGATGAACTATATGT